>VSOD01000119.1 GCA_009774655.1 Lachnospiraceae bacterium | reverse complement strand
CCGTCGCTTTGGCAAAGGCTTCCTTGCCCGTCTCATTCAGAGACAGCGCCACCACGTTTTCGCTGTTCCCCATGGAGTCCTGCTGCGCCCTCGCCTGCGCGCCCGCCACTTCCGTACCGGTCAGCACGATGGAACCGTCTGCCTGCAGTTCCTCTATGGTTTTGAGCAGCGTATACTGTATTACGACTTCACCCTCTGCATCCACAGCGTAGCTGCCCGTGTAGTTCTGATTCCCCTCGCTGTCCGTCTGGGCGATAAAATACAGGCTGCCCGGTTTACCCAGCTCTTCCAGGATCGCATTGGCGTCCGATACACCGGGAATCTCGATATTGATCCGGTCAGAACCCTCCTGATATACCTGCGCCTCCGTGCTGTAATTCTGTACACGCTGCTGCAGCTTGTAGATCGTGTCCTCCATATCCTCGCCATCCGGGTTTTCATCTCCCACCACCTGATAGGTGATGCTGACACCGCCAGCCAGATCCAGTCCCAGCTTAATACTGGAAGCCGAACCGGACTTGTCCGAACCCACTCCGAAAACCGCCGTGTAACCGAGCAGCCCGAGTATCAGGACAAACACGATCAGACTGATCACCGCTCTCTTCTTTTTCATAATGCATTCTCCTTTTCCTCATCGGCAAGCGCCGCTTTTATCATAATTGCGCATTCCACACGCTTCCTCTGCAACTCACAGCCAAGATCATAGGTGCCGTTTATGCTGCCGCTGAAATGGCAGGCATTGGCCGCGCATCCGCCGCTGCAGTAGAATTTCGCAAAACAGCTCCGGCACTTCTCCTTCGCATACACATTGCATGTCTTGAACGTATCCCGGATGTCCGTGCGCACGATGCCCTCGTCCACATTGCCCAGCAGAAATTCCTCCTGCCCCACAAACTGATGACAGGGATAGAGATCCCCCCAGGGTGTCACCGCCAGATACTCTGTCCCCGACCCGCAGCCTGACAGCCGCTTGGCCACGCACGGGCCACCTTCTAAATCTATCATAAAATGGAAGAAATTAAAACCTTTTCCTTCTTTTTTCCTGCGGATATATTCCAGCGCCAGTTTATCATACTCCGCCAGAATGGCCGGTATATCCTCCTCACGCAGCGCATAGTCCTCCGTGTCGTCCGCCACCACCGGCTCCACGGAGATCTGCTCGAATCCCAGGTCCGCCAGATGCTTCACGTCTTCGGTAAAGTCCAGATTGTTTCTGGTAAAAGTGCCCCGCACATAATAATTCATCTGGTGTCTGCTCTCGGCCACCTTCTGATACTTCGGTACCACCTCGTCATAGCTGCCCTGTCCGCCCCGGTGCGGCCGCATCAGGTCATGGATTCTTTTTCGCCCGTCGATGCTGAGAACGATATTCGCCATCTCCGCGTTGGCAAATTCCAGTATCTCGTCGTTCAAAAGGACGCCGTTGGTGGTCAGCGTAAACCGGAACTTCTTGTGGTGCGGCGCTTCCAGACTTCTGCCATAAGCCACCAGATCCTTCACCACCTGCCAGTTAAGCAGCGGTTCCCCGCCGAAGAAGTCCACCTCCAGATTGACCCGGTTCCCCGAATGCGCCACCAGAAAGTCAAGCGCCTTCCTGCCCGTCTCATAACTCATGAGCGCCCTTCTGCCGTGGTACTCTCCTTCTTCCGCAAAACAGTATCTGCAGGCCAGATTACAATCGTGGGCGATATGCAGACAAAGCGCCTTCACCACCGTCTCCCGGCTTTTATATGCACCGATATACTGCTCGTAAATATCCTCTGTATACAACACGCCCGCTTCTTTTAACTGCAGAAGCTCTGCGATCACTTCTCCCAGTTCTGCGCTGTCCATCGCCTCCCCGGATTCCCCCGCAGTCTGCGCAAGCACATACGCTTCCAGCTCACTGGCCGTCATGTTCTGATCTGCCAGCGCCTTCTCCACCAGCGGAATCACGCGGTATGTCATCTCATCTACCACATGTACGCTGCCGCTGTTCACATCCAGTACGATATGATATCCGTTACTCACATATTGATGTATCACTTCGATTCTCCTGCCCGGAAACTGCGGCCTGCAAACTGCGGCAGTTCCCTGTCCTTCCTCTTCTTCCTGTGGCTGTCCGTTCTGTGTGTGTGAGACTTAGTACTTCTTAGCGAAACAGCCATTGCTGTGAGCTTTAGAAGTACTTCTCACACTACGCCACGACGCATAATAAGCAGCGACGCCTGATCGCTGCTTATAACTCCGGTCTTCTTACTCCTGCATCCACGCCGCATCCTGCGGCCTTATCCGCTTCGTGCACAAAGTCAGAAACTGCACGCGGCCGTCTTATCTTGCCTTCTCGCAGCTCTGGTTCCCTACTGTACAGGATGTCTTGCATGCTGACTGACAGGATGTCTGGCACTCACCGCAGCCGCCCTTCTTCATGGATTCCTTCAGATCTCTTGTCGTTAAAGTCTTAATATGTTTCATATATCGTTTCCTCCTTATGTGTCATCCTGATACGGATTTCGTAATTGTTCTGATAACTTCATGTAGTATATCACAATATTTATCGGTATAAAAGTATTTTCGTAAAAATTTTTGCAAGGTGAATTTTTTGTTCAGCTGATCATGCCGCCCAGCATACCGCTGCCCGCGCAGAGGAAAAACACCGTCACCATATTGCCGGCCACGTCCTGCGGCCCCCTGTTGACGATCAGCGACACGATCACAAGGATCACATAGTAGGCGACGCCCATAGCCAGACCCCACAGATACTTTTTGCGGCCGGCCCGCCTGCCGGACAGCACACCGGTCAGGAACGTGACTGCTATGTAGATGCCGATGATGCACAAAGACACCACTTTCTCAGACAGCCCGAACCTGTACAGCATAAAGGCAAGCAAAAGCAGCAGGCCGGCCGTCAGGATATACGCTGCCAGCATACACTTTGTCACGAAAAGCACTTTCTGTGTATAAACTTCCTTTTTCCCCATATTCCCTCCATTGTCTGTGCAGATTTACTTGATGAAGAAACCGTATTGCCACCAGCTTCTCAAATCGGATATTTATATATATTCGGTCCCGCGGAAAAACTTGACATTTTATTGGTTTTCATAGTAAACTTACATCATGCTCGACCTGCCGCCTGGCGGGCTGCATAAAGCATCGCACATTAATTACATAGTATAAGGAGTGAACATTTCATTGGATACCACAGGTGTCATACAAATTGTATCGTTATTGATTCTGGTGCTGTTATCAGCATTTTTTTCTTCTGCCGAGACATCTTTTTCGACAGTCAACCGGGTACGCCTCCGTACACTAGCCAGCGAAGACAACAAAGGAGCAATCAGAGTTCTGGGCATACTGGATCAGTATGGCAAAATGCTCAGCGCCGTTTTGATCGGCAATAATATCGTCAACCTGTCCGCATCTTCTGTCGCTACCACATTTGCGATCAGAACCTGGGGCAGTCACGCCGTCGGCTTTATGACCGGCGCACTTACCCTGACCATCCTGATGTTTGGTGAGATCGTCCCCAAGACCTGGGCCATGCAGAACGCCGAGCGGATCACCCTGCTCTACAGCGGCATCATCCGTATGCTGATGAGCGTCCTGACCCCCGTCATCTTCGTGATCGACCGGATCTCCAACTGGATCCTGCGGCTGCTGCACATCAGCTCCGACGGCAACAATTTCAGCATTACAGAGAAAGAACTTAAAACCTATGTGGACGTAAGCCACGAGGGCGGCGTGATCGAGACCGAGGAGCGGGAGCTGATCTATAACATATTTGATTTCGGCGATACGGTCGCCAAGGATATCATGATCCCCCGCATTCAGATGACCACCGTGCCCATAGACGCCACCTATCAGGAACTGCTGTCCACTTTCCAGGCATCCATGTTTACCAGGATCCCGGTCTATGACGGTGACCCGGATCATATCGTGGGCGTGGTCAATATCAAGGATTTTATTCTTGTAAAAGATACAGAGAAATTCCAGATCAAGAAAATACTGCGGGAAGCCTATTATACATATGAATATAAGAGCGTATCGAACCTGTTGGTGGAAATCCGCGAGAAATCGCTGAGCATCGCTTTTGTGCTGAGTGAGTACGGCACTACGGTAGGTATGATCACCATGGAAGACATGATCGAAGAGCTGGTGGGTGAGATCCGCGACGAGTACGATGCGGATGAAGAAGAGCTGATCAAACAGCTGGCCGACGACCAGTATCTGGTAGAGGGCAGCATGAAGATCCACGACATCAACGATGCCCTCGACATCGAACTGGATTCCGAAGATTATGATTCCGTCGGCGGCCTGATCATCGAGAAGCTGGAGCGGCTGCCGCAGGATAAGGAAACCATCACGCTGGAGAACGGTATTACCCTGCAGGCCGACGGCATTGAAGACAACCGCATCCTGAAAGTATTGATCACTCTGCCTGCGGAAGACGAAGCAGATACGGAAGAAGCGCCTGCGGAGTCCTGATCATATTCTCCCGGACAGCGCCCGCCGCAAGAAGTTCTTCTTCTGTCCGGAAGCCCCACAGCACGCTGATGCAGGGCATGGGCACGTTGGCTGCGGTCTGCAGATCCACCTCGGAATCTCCCACATAAACTGCGTGAGACACATCTGACATCAATTCGGCCAGCGCCTGATGAACCATATCGGGCGCCGGCTTTTTCATTGCTCCGGGATGCTCACCCACGGCCGCCTCCACATACGCACTGAAATATTTGTGAAAAAGCTGTTTGACTGCCCCGTCCGGCTTATTGGAGACGATCGCCATACGATAGCCCTCCTGTTTTAACTGCGCCAGCATCTCCAGCACACCGTCGTAAGGGCCGGTCTTATCTTCACAATGCAGCTGATAATGCTGCCGGAACGTCTCCAGGATCTTATCGTATGCAGCATTCTTTGTCCCCTCCGGTATAGCGCGCTCGATCAGCTTCGCCGCACCGTTGCCCACGTAAGTTCTGATCTCCTCGATGCTGTGCTCCGGCAGATGAAACTGCCGCATCGCATGATTGACACTGTCCGTCAGGTCCTCCAGCGTATTCAATAAAGTCCCGTCCAGATCAAAAACGATCGTCTTTGTCATTGCACTTCCCTCTCCCGCTTCTTCTATTTCTATTCCGGTTATGTCGTTTACTATACTTATCATTCACAGCTTCCGGCTGCTCACCGTAACGGCTGTCTATTCCGCCTGTGCCGCTGCTTTTGCCAGATTCATGACCGCCTCAATCTCCGCCCCGTTATCCGGCGCCGCCTCGATCAGCTCATGCTTTCCGTCCGGCAGGATCCTGCCGATATACTTCCCTTCTTCGGTATTTTCAAACGTATAATAAAGCATTTCCTGCCTGTCCCGCAGCCACACGGCATACACACGATAACACATACCCTTCTTCTTCACCGTCTCCGCCGGCATGTCCACCCTGTTCATCTGCATATTGTCCGTCAGATTCAGCGTCATCACCGAGAAGTCATCCGGTCCTGCCGCCACGGCATCCTTCTTCCCTTCCGGATACACTTCTTTGTAGAACTGTATGATAAGCTCTCCCTCTTCCTTCTGCAGGCTCTTTAATCCCTCTTCCTTCTGCGCAAACAGATATTTCGGCAAAAGATACATCGCCACGCGGTTGTGCACCAGCTCCTGGAACTGTTTTTCTGTCATCTTCACCGTCTTCGTCTGCTGCACTGCGTTCCTGCGCTTCTCTGCAATCTCCAGAATTTCCTTCGGCATCACCACATTGTGCGTGAAAGGATTGATCACCATCGCCTCAACTTTATCCCGGTTTCCCATCACCATTGCCACACAGGAAAAAAAGGGCATGGCAAGCACTGCCGGGCTCTTCTTATCCTTGGGAATCTGCGGCAGTGACGTGTAGATCGGAAATACCTGTCCGCCGTCATCCCTGCGCAGCAGACAGGGCATGATCTTCGCATCTTTTGGCACCTGAACCTGCCTGCCCTCCTGCATCATTTTCTGCGCTTCCCTGTCCATTCCCTGCGGCGCCAGTGTCGGCACCAGTACCATCGACTTTTCCAGAAGTTCCATGATATTGGCGTACTTATCTTTCTGCCTGTCCTTCACAAATTCCTCTATCGCCGCTTCCAGTTTCGTATTATCCAGTCTGTTCTCCGCCATCTCGACTCTCCATTCTTATTACTGTGCTGTTGTTTCTTTCATTCCTGCTGTCCTGCACCGTGTTCCTCACCCAGTATAGCAAATTATATCCGTTCTGCCAATCCGAAATCCATGCCTGTCATGCCCACTATGCTTACCGCAGGTTACGGTTCACGGTGCCCTGCCCCCGCTGCATGAGCATTGAGTACGTAGTACATGCCGATAACTTTGCAGTTTCACGCATCAGGATTCCCCTGTTTCTTTGCGTTCGGGCAGCTGCGCCGACATGATGGCCAGCACCATCATCAGGCATCCGAACAGTTCCCTGCGGCTCATGGACTGTCCGAGGATCAAAAAGCCTGCCACCACCGCCACTACCGACTCCAGACTCAGGATCAGGGAGGCCACCGTCGGATTCATCCCCTTCTGTCCAATGATCTGCAGTGTATAAGCCACCCCGCAGGACAGGATACCGCCATAGCAGACAGGCATCCACGCCGCCAGTATATTCTGCAGGTTAGGCGTCTCAAAGACAAAGCTGCACAGCAGCGACAGAATACCGCAGACCCAGAACTGGATACAGGACATTTTGACACCGTCCACCTTCTGTGAAAAGTGATCGATCACCAGAATATGCAGTGAAAAAATAAAAGCGCAGACCAGCACCAGCGCGTCTCCCTTCTCCAGCCGAAAGCTGTCCTTCATACACAGCAGATACAATCCGGCAATGCCGAAAAGTACACCGATCCATACCTGCAGGCCCACTTTCCTGTGCACCAAAAGACCCAGCAGCGGCACGATCACTATGTACATAGCCGTGATAAACCCGGCCTTTCCTACCGTCGTATACTGAATACCAAACTGCTGGAAATTACTGGCCACAAACAGAACGATCCCGCAGCACAAACCGCCTGTCAACAGCTGTTTTCTGCCTGCCGCCCCGTCTTCCTGTCCCTGCCCATTTTGGTTCCGATCCTGTATACTGCCTGTTTCCGCCCCGGACTGCCCCTGTATCCTGCCAAGAAGCGCAATACATGGCAGCAGCACCAGGCCGCCCAGCACGGACCTTACCCCATTATAGGTAAAAGGCCCCAGATATTCCATCCCAGCACTCTGCGCCACGAACGCCACACCCCAGATGAGCGCCGTGAGAAACAGTATGCATGATTGTCTTAACGTATATCCTGTCATTTTGATAAACACACCTTTCTATATCCGATGTCATACATGGAATTCGTAACAGCCGCAAAAAAGTTACCTTATCTTTTCGAAAGGTAACTCCTGCGCTCCGACACATCTTTTTCTTCTGTCCCGGTTATTTATTGAAAGACATATTTTTAAGCTGCCTGATCATATCCATATCATCGGCCGTAATCTTCAGATTCGAGTCAAAACTCTCTCCCTCGGCAGTCGTCACCTTGATCTCTATGATGCTGCCTTCCCTGATCCCGTTCTGTACCACTGCCGACAGAAACTTCGGAAATTTTGGATGATTCTTCTGAAAACGGCTCCAAAGATTCATTATCTGGAAAAGGGCCGCCGGATTCTGTATATTCATAGAAAACGCTCCTCTCACATAATCAGCCTCTGCCTATCTCCTGAGTTCCTCACGATAAAACTCCTTGAACTCCTCATACCCCTGGGCAGTAAGCTGTTCCTTCTGGAACTTCTTATTTTTGTTCATACGCGCCACCAGAATCTGATTGCCGCTCTCCCGCTCCTGCTGCGCCTGTGCCATCACCCTGCACAATCTGTCAGAAGACAGCCCCTTCTCCAGCAGGTAAGCAATCTTCCTGCCTTTACCCGGCACTTTAAATCCGCTCTCCAAAAGCAGCAGGATGATTCTTTCAAAACCGATGGAAAATCCACAGGCCGGCACATCATGTCCGGTAAACTTGCCGACCATCCCGTCATATCTGCCGCCGCCCCCGCAGCTGCCGCCGAATTCCGGCATGTCGATCTCGAAGATCGTACCCGTATAATAGGACATCCCCCGCACCAGAGCAGGATCAAACACCAACTTAAAGAAATCCCCTTTCGTCGCCTCCACACTGTCGATGATCTCCCGGAAACTCTCCATAACACCCGCAGGCAGCACCTGTTCCAGCTTCCCGGCAATATAAGAGAGTGCATCGTCGGTCTCTTCCAGTCCCCGATAAAGCTCCATATAACGCTTCACGCTTTCCTCCGGAAAACCGGCCTCCATCAGCTCGGACTGCACCCCTTCCGTACCAATCTTGTCCATCTTATCCAGAATGATAAAGATCTGATCATAGTCTTCCTCTGCAAACCCGCTGTATGACGCCATCGCTTTCAGGATCTGCCGGTCATTGATGCGGATGTTAAAATTCCGAAATCCCAGTCTTCCCAGAGTCGTGGTCGTGGCAAGAATCAGCTCGATCTCCGCCAGATTACCCGCTTCCCCCAGAATGTCGATATCGCACTGCATAAACTGACGATAGCGGCCGCGCTGAGGCCTGTCCGCACGCCAGACATTACCGATCTGCAATGCCTTAAAAGGCGCCGGCAGCTCATTGGCGTGGTTAGCATAATACCTCACAAGAGGAACCGTAAGATCGTAGCGCAGACCGCCGTCCACCAGATCGTCCTCACCGTGTGCCTCCTGAAGACGCAGCTTCTCACCCCGCTTCAATATCTTGAAGATCAGCTTCTCATTCTCGCCTCCCGCCTTGCAGTTCAGGTTCGCAAGATTCTCCACGCAGGGCGTCTCGATCGAAGTAAAGCCAAAATTTCTATAGGTTTCCTTGATCACGCCGATCACATAGTCCCGGATCTCCATTTCCTCCGGCAGTATATCCTTCATTCCGGTTATCGGTTTCTTACTGAGTGCCATAGTTTCCTTCCATTCCGAAGCGTTTGCCGCCGTCACCGCTCCTGTCTGCCGCGCCACAAACAGCAGCGCCATTCAGATATACGATGCACAAACCGCTTCCCTGTATTCTTTCTGATGATGCAGACCACCATTCCATCTTCCTTTGTATCCGCCCTTAACCGCCTTCTTTTTTCTTCCGGCAGTTTCGCCGCCTTATCCGGCAGATAAACCGGCAGATACCGTTACCTGTATGATTCTACACTGTTTGTCTGCGATTTTCAAGGAAAAGATTTCATGCAGCTCCGCCGGCAAACATAAACTCAAACCGGCTCCCGTCGAAGTTCCAGCGCATGCCGAAATTTTTCAGAAAAGCGATTGCCGCTTTACTGGTATCCCCCTGCTTCCAGCTGTCAGAGTTGTCACCATACTTCAAGTCCAAAAACAGGCTGCTTCCCGCCGGCACATTCCCGGCAGACATCATAAGATACATTCTGGACGAGTAGTTTTTCCTCTTACTCAGAATCTGATCCCGGATTCCTTCCAGATCGCCCTTTCCACTCCAGTAATACCCGGTACTGCAATATACGAATCCTTTCGGCGGTGCCATATCCTTATCTATAAAACTGCCCGTAAACATCCCGTCCGCGTTGATCTGCCACTTCGCAGCCTCCCACACGCCATTGTAGGTGATGCCGCCGTCCAGTGTAAATCTGGTGTTCTCCTCCACATACTTGAAATCCACATGCTCTGCTCCATACTCGTCAGCCAGCTCATTCGCCGTCTCCCGAAACAGCTCCTGCATCTCCTCACACGCATAATACCAGTCAGCGTTATAGTAACAGCTTCCGCTGGGATTCATCCCGTTATTCTCCATCAGCTCCCTGCCCTCCAGATAATTCTGGTTCCTGGCAAGTCTTGTATTCGCCCGGCTGAAAAGTTCATACAGGCCGGCCAGACGGCTTGTGGCAAACTGTTTGAGATAGCTGTAGCTTCCTCCTGCCTTCGCTTCCTCAGCCCCACATTCCTTCCTCTCTGTTCCTGTCGTATAGCCACAATCATCTGCTATGTCGTTTACTATATATGGAG
>VSOD01000118.1 GCA_009774655.1 Lachnospiraceae bacterium | reverse complement strand
GGCATGAGTCTGGAAATCTTCGGGCTGACGGCAGCTGTGGGACTGGCGGCCTGAAAAGTGCCGGCGCTGGCATATTACATGGACATGCCTGTGACTTACAATCACATTCTGTGTCTGGCCGGGGCGGTGGGACTTTTTATGGTATTTAAGAATGTGAGCCTGCCGGAAGGCCGGGCGGCGGCAGTGATCCGGCAGCTTGCACCGTACACCTTCGGCGTCTACCTGCTGCACGAACACCTGCTTGTGCGGTATGAATGGATGCGGTGGCTGCAGGTGGATGCGGTGCGGGGCAGTTTCTGGTTTGTGCCGCATATGTTTCTGTGTGTGGCGATCGTGTATGCGGCGGGGACGGCGGTTGATCTTGTCAGACAGCGGCTTTTTGACCTTGCGGAAGCTTTGGTGGCAAAGCGTGGACGGAGAGAATAGAGGAATGAACCAGTTTTACAGAATGTATGAAAAAAAGAAAAGGATGTTGGAGGCGGTTTTATTTCCGCTGCTTTTGACGCTTTATCCGCTGATCGGGATCAGGCAGGGGCTGGATGTCTCGGATACGCTCTACAGTCTGTCAAATTTTCAGTATTTTACGACCATGGACGGGACGTGGATGGTGGCCACTTTTCTGGCAAATGTGCTGGGAAGCCTGTTGATGTGTCTGCCTTTCGGCGGTACGCTGATCGGCATATACTTTTATACTTCGCTGCTCCAGTCGGTGACGGCGGTGCTGGTATACAGAAGCCTGAAAAAGCGGATGCCTGCAGTGCTGGTGTTTGCGGGGGAAATGGCGGCGCTGGGCCTGTGCTGGTGTCCTTCGGTGATCCTTTACAATTATCTGACGTATCTGTTGATGTCGGCGGGAATGCTGTTGTTATATGAAGGAATCCTGCAGGGGAATGCGGCGTATGCAGCATCCTGCGATGCGCAGCCGCAGCAGGGCACCGGGGCCGGGGGATATCGGTATTATGTGCTGGCCGGCGTCTGTCTGGGCGCCAACGTGGCGGTGCGTATGCCGAATGTGGTGCAGGCGGCATTGATCGTGGCGGTGTGGTACAGCGCTTTTGCCTGCGGCGGCAGATGGCGGCGCGTGGTCAGGGATACGCTGTGGTGTGTGCTTGGCTATGCGGCAGGATTCGGTATCCCCTTCGGTGCGGTCTGCGTCCGGTATGGAATTGACGCTTATCCGTCCATGGTGCGGACGATGTTCGCCATGACGGAGAAAGCGACGGACTATAAGCCGTCCTCGATGGTGACAGGGATGTTAAAGGATTATGGGACAGGACTGTATTGGCTTGTTTTTGCGGGAATCTGCATGGCGGGCGGATGGCTGCTCTTTGCGGTGCAGAGAAAGTGGTTTGCCGGTAACCGGCTGGCAGCGGCGGCCTGTAAGGCCGTGTATGCGGCGGTATTTGTTGTGCTGCTGCGTTTCTACTGGGGCAGAGGGATGTTCAACTTCCACTACTATGAATATCGCAGCATGTACTATCCGACGGGGCTGCTCTTGATCGTGACCCTTGTGATGGCTGTGATCTGTCTGGTAAAAAAGGGGATGCCGGCGGAAGCCAGGATCATGGCGGTGCTTGTGCTGGTGCAGATTTCAGTGACGCCGTTAGGGAGCAATAACTGGCTGTACCCGATCATCAACTGTCTGTTTGTGGCGGCGCCGTTCGTACTGTGGTGCGGATATCTGTGGGGGACGCAGAGCAAAAGGATGAAGCAGGAGCAGTACCAGAGCGGGGATCTGGCAGCGACAGAAGACGGCGCCGGTAACAGGATGCCGGTTGATGGAATGGTCTGGAAGATTCCGTTCTATGGCCTGCTGTTGTTTGTGTTGGTGCAGAGCATCGGATTTCATCTGCATTTTTCGTTTCAGGATGGTATTTTCGGGGAAAAACGTGATACAATGGCAACAGTGCCGCACAAGGCGGCAGGTGTCTATACGACGAAGGACAATGCCGACTGGCTGGCGGAGCTGGCGGAGTATGTGCAGGACGCCGGTCTGACCGGAAGAGAGGTCATCCTGTACGGGGAGATTCCGGGGCTGGGATATCTGCTGGATATGCCGCCGGCGCTGTCTACTTTCTGGCCGGATCTGGATTCCTACCGGATGGTGGAGTATGAACGGGATCTGGCACAGCTAAATGAGCCGCCGGTCATTATCGTGGCCTCTCCGGTGGCGGCGTATCTGGGTGAGGATGCGGACGGGATGAACTGGTTCGGCGTGGAGCAGGAGAAGATGGATGCGGACGGGAAGCTGCAGATCTTAAAGGGATATATGGAAGAGAATGGGTATCAGGAGCGGTTCGGAAATGGACGCTATGTAGTGTATACCCAGTAAAGAATCAGGGAGGAAAACAGCTATGATCAATTTTAATGTTCCGCCTTTTACGGGTAAGGAAGTCGAATATATGAAGGAGGCCATCGAGAATCAGAAGATTTGCGGTGACGGGCCTTTTACGAAGAAATGCAGTGAGTGGATCGAGAGGCAGACCGGCACGGAGAAATGTCTGCTGACCACGTCCTGTACCCACGCCACGGAACTGGCGGCGCTGCTGGCGGATATCAGGGAGGGAGACGAGGTGATCCTGCCTTCCTATACTTTCGTGTCCACGGCAGACGCTTTTGTACTGCGCGGGGCGAAGGCGGTCTTCGTGGATATCAGGCCGGACACCATGAACATAGACGAGACATTGATCGAGGAGGCCATAACGGAGCGGACGAAGGCAATCGCACCGGTGCACTATGCCGGGGTTGGCTGTGAGATGGATGTGATCATGGACATTGCGGGGCGGCATGGCCTGACGGTGGTGGAAGATGCCGCACAGGGGATCATGGCTTCTTATAAAGGAAAGCCTCTTGGCACCTTCGGCGAGTTCGGCTGTTTCAGCTTCCATGAGACGAAGAATTTCAGCATGGGTGAGGGCGGGGCGCTTCTCATCCGGGATAAAAAGTATATAGAGAAAGCGGAGATCTTCCGGGAAAAGGGCACCGACAGGAGCAGGTACTACAGGGGACAGGTTGACAAATACCGTTGGCAGGATTACGGTTCTTCCTATCTGCCCAGCGATTTAAATGCAGCCTATCTGTATGCGCAGCTGGAACTGGCGGAGGAGATCACGCAGGCCAGAATGGCCAGATGGAACGAGTATCATGAGCAGCTTGCACCGCTTGCGCAGGCCGGGCAGATCGAGATGCCTTATATACCGGAGTACTGTACCCACAATGCGCATATGTTCTATATCAAGACGAAGGATATGGAGGAGCGCACCCGTTTGATCGATTTTCTGAAAGCAAAAGATATCCTGTCGGTATTCCATTATGTGCCGCTGCACTCTGCGCCGGCAGGGAAGAAATACGGGCGGTTCCACGGAGAAGACAGATATACGACCAAAGAGAGCGAAAGACTCCTGCGTCTGCCTATGTACTACAAACTGACGGCTGACGAGGTGGAATATATCACAGAGCAGGTGAAAGCCTTTTATGCGCGGTAATCCGGCATTTGATCGAATGACCAGAAGATACGTCGAATAAGTTTATGGAGGCCAATGTGAAAAAGGGCACCGGATCAGGAAACTATCAGAACTACATACTGACGCTGCTCGTTCTGGCGGTCAATGTGCTCCTGTTGGGGTTTTGTTTTGACTTCTACTATGATCTGAACGACGATACCATGATGCTGGACATTATGGCGGGGGCTTACAGCGGAACGCCGGATGGCCATAACATGCAGACTTTATATCCGCTGGGGGCGGTGATCGCCTTGTGCTACCGGGTATGGGGGTCGGTTCCCTGGTACGGGTTTTTTCTGTGCCTGTGTCAGTTTGGCTGCTTCTGGCTGGCTGCTGTGCGCCTGTGTGCGCTGACAGAGCAGGCCGGCGGACGGGCAGCGGCGGACGGCGCAGGCGCGCGCAGGGGCTTTTCTATCGGGAAAAAGCTGCTTCTGCTTCTGGTATGGTCGCTTTTTGTATGGGGCGTGTGTCTGGCGCATGTGGTGAATATCCAGTATACCGTCACCAGCGCGATGCTGTCCGCCACGGCGCTGTTTCTTTTTTTGACCGCGCGGGATACGGACAATGTGCGGCGGTTCCTGTTCCAAAACATACCGTCTGTTGTGTTGGTGATCCTAGCTTATCAGCTGCGGTCGGAGATGCTTCTTTTGACGTTCCCTTTTATCTGTCTTGCCGGCCTGTGCCGTCTGACCGGAGAAAAAAAGATCTTTGAGAAAACAAATTTCTTCAAATACGGCGGCGTATTGGGTATCATGCTGGCGGGAATGCTTTTGTCGGGAGGCATAGACTACGGGGCGTATGGCAGTGCGCAGTGGCAGGATTTTCTAAAGTTTTTTGAGGCGCGGACGACGATTTATGATTTCTATCCGGAACTGGTTACAGAGGAGAGCCATGGGGCACAGTTGTTGGAGCTGGGCGTGCCGGCGTATCAACAGGCTCTGCTGCGCAACTATGATTATGGACTGGATGAAACGATAGATACCGCTTTTCTTACGAAGCTGGCAGGGTATGCAACAAAGACGCTGCGCGGTGCAAAAGACTGGAGCGGGATTGTGAAAGAACAGGCATACCGGTATTTTTACCGTACTTTCCGCGGCGGGGACAGGCCTTACAGTACGCTGCTGCTCTTGCTGTATGCGGCAGTGCTGGCGGCCGGATGCCGTGGACTTTGCGGACAGAAAAGGCCGGGTGTCCGTTCTTATGCCTTTCTGTGGCAGCTTGCCCTGCTGGCGGCCGGGCGCACTGCTGTCTGGATGTTTATCTTACTGCGGGGGCGGGATCCGGAGCGTATCACGCATTCGCTGTATCTGGTGGAGTATGCCCTGCTGGCTGCGCTGGCCGCCAGAATGATACCGCGCGCCGCTGCGGCCGGCGTAAGCAGCGGACAGGACCGGCAGCAGGAAACCGGCGGCCGGGCGCGCAGACTCTGGAGCGGTATTCTGGCGGGAATCCTGCTGGCGGCCGTGATGCTGAGCGGCGGCAGCGTGGCAGGCAGCATAGCGGCGCTGCAGGTGGATCAGGCACAGCGGGAGGCGGTGAACAGGGACTGGCAGGCGATCGACGAATACTGCCGGGCGCACAAAGAGAATTTCTACTTTGAGGATGTGTATTCTACCGTGGGCTTTTCGAGAAAGATTTTTGACGGTGTACCGGATGGCGGGTATGCCAACTATGATATACTGGGCGGCTGGATGTGCAACAGCCCGCTCTATTACGAGAAGATCGGGAGATATGGCATCGAATCCGCGCAGCAGGGGCTGCTGGAGCAGGACAATGTCTACTGGATCATGTCCGATACGGAAGTGGCACAGCAGGGATTTGGCTGGCTTACGGATTACTATGACGCACAGGGGATCACGGTCACGGTAGAGGAAACAGACCGGATCGGCGAAGCGTATGCGGTTTACAGAGTATGGCGATAAGGAGACACACAGGCTATGGGAAAACAGGAGTTGGTCCGGCTTCGCCTGATGACGGCCGGGGATACCACGAAGATCGTGGCGTGGCGCAACAGGGATTTTGTGAGAAATAATTTTATCTATCAGGAGCTTTTCACGGAAGAAGGACACCTGCGCTGGATCAGAGAGCAGGTAGAGCCGGGATATGTGGTGCAGTTCATCATCTGTCTGGCAGACGGCCGGGAGATCGGCAGCGTTTATTTTCGGGATATCGACCGGGAAAAAGGGACGGCAGAGTATGGCATTTTTATCGGAGAAGAGGATGCGCTGGGCTGCGGTTACGGTACGGCGGCGGCCGGGCAGGCATTGGCATATGCCTTTGCAAAGTTAAAGCTGCGGAAGGTGTTTCTGCGCTTTCTGGCGGATAATATCGGCGCGCGGAAAAGTTACGAACATGTGGGCTTTCGCCTGACGGACAGACGGGAGCGGGTGATGACCCGGCAGGGAGAGCGGGAAGTGTGCTTTATGGAGCTGGACGCTGCCGACTGGCGGCATGATACGGATGAAGGAAGGAAAAAGAGCATATGAGTAAACTTGTCAGTTTTGTGATACCCTGCTATCGTTCCGCAGAGACGATCGGTAAGGTAGTGGCGGAGATTGATGAAGCCATGAAAAAGTTGTCTGCCTATACGTATGAGATCGTGCTGGTCAACGACAGCTCGCCGGATGATACATTCGAGGTGATCCGCGGGCTGTGTGCACAGCGGGGAGATATCTGCGGCATCAATCTGGCCAGAAATTTCGGACAGCATGCCGCATTGATGGCAGGATTTCGGCAGACCCGCGGCGATGTGGTGGTGTGCCTGGATGATGACGGGCAGACGCCGGCGGATGAAGTCGGCAGGTTACTTGCGCAGATAGAGCAGGGCAGTGACGTCGTCTATGCAAAGTATACGCACAAACAGCATTCCGGCTTCCGCAATTTTGGCAGTAAGATCAATGAATTGATGACAAGAGTAATGCTGGGGAAACCGAAGGAGCTGTATCTGTCGAGCTATTTTGCCGCGAAGCGCTTCGTGATCGACGAGATCATGCGCTACACCAATCCGTATCCCTATGTGATCGGGCTGGTGCTGCGCACGACAAAGAAGATCGTCAATGTGGAGGTGGTCCACAGGGAGCGGGAGGTGGGAGCGTCCGGTTATACGCTCGGCAAACTGCTGGGATTGTGGTTTAACGGTTTTACGGCTTTCAGCATCAAACCGCTGCGGATCGCCACGGCGCTTGGATGTTTCACGGCGATATGCGGTTTTATATATGGTATTTATACGATAATCAAGAAGTTTGTAAATCCGGTGGTGCCGATCGGGTTCAGTGCCATGATGGCGGCGCTTGTATTTATCGGCGGGATGATCATGCTGATGCTGGGGCTGATCGGGGAATACATCGGCCGCATCTATATTTCGCTGAACAACTCGCCGCAGTATGTGATCAGGGAATGTATCAATGAGGCTGTGAAGACGATACCGGCAGCCGGTGTGCAGAATACCGGAGAAAACGGGAAAGAGCAGAAGGAATCAAGAGAACGTCATGGATGAGAGAGCGTTTAAAGTCAGATTAAAATTGAATGCAGTTGCCTTTGTGATCGCCACGGCGGGTACTTTATGCTTTCCGCAGGTGCTGAATCTGAAAGAAAATGTGCTGGGATTTACCAACAGCATTTTTGCGGTCTTTGTCTGGGTGCTGTGTATCTATGCGGTCAGGGGTTCCCTGCAGACCATTGACTGGCATGACAGGCGGGGATGGCTGATCGGCGGCATACTGTCTTTTCTGTTTACGACGGCAATGCTTTTTGGCGTCCGGCTTGACGCGGTGGGCAATGTGGATTTCAAGGACTGGCGGCTGTGGATCTCCCTGCCGGTACTGACCTGCCTTTTTACCATTCTGGTGCGGAAGTTCTGGGATTTTCTGAGCGGGATCGAAGAGCGCAAGAACAGGCTGGCGGAGCATATCAGGCTCCCGGCGACGCCCATAAAGGCGGTTAAATATGCGGATCTGCTGATCTTTCTCTTTCTGCTGCTGAGCTGGCTGCCGGTGCTGCTTGCGGTGTATCCCGGTTTTTTTGTTTATGATGCGCAGGAAGAATGGCTGCAGGTGGCGTCGAGAAATTTTACCACCCATCATCCGCTCGTACATGTACTTCTGCTTGGCGGGATCATCTGTGCGGTGCATAAGGTGACCGACTCTTATAATCTGGGCATCGCCTGTTATATGGTGGTGCAGATGGTGATCGTGTCCGGATGCTTTACCTGGCTGCATATTTTTATGAGAAGAAGGAAGGTTGCCAGGGGAGTGCGGATCGTATCGCTGCTTTATTTCGCATTTTTTCCCGTTATTGTGATGTTCACACTCTGCTCCGCGAAGGATACGCTCTTTACGTCGGCGCTTTTGATGCTTATGCTGGCGCTGCTGGATCTGGGCAGCGACCGGGAAGTTTTTTTTGCATCCTGGAAAAAGATGGCTTTCTTTGTAGTAAGCGCCCTGGCGATGATGCTGTTTCGTAAAAACGGCGTCTATGCGTTTGCGGTGATGGCGGCTGCGTTGCTGTTCTATATGAATAAGGCACGGGACGGCCGGAAGACGGGTGGCAACCTGTATTTGAGAAAGACAGGGATGCTTCTGGTCATTATTTTCGGCGCTTATTTTCTGATCAACAGCTCTTTGACCGTGATACTGCACGCGAAGAATGAGGAGAATCAGGAGATCCTGACGGTGCCGATCCAGCAGCTGGCCAGAACCTATAAGTTCAATCCCGAAGTTTTTTCCCCGGAGGACGTCAGGGCGCTGCATGAGGTGCTCCCGGAGGAGGCGCTGGTGCTGTATAATCCGAAGCTGTCGGATCCTGTGAAAGTGCATTTCCAGAACAGCGTCTACGATGCGGATAAGATGCGTTATGCGAAGCTGTGGCTTAAGATCGGCCTGCGAAAGCCCCTGTCCTATGTGAATGCGTGGCTTATGAACTCTTACGGGTTCTGGTATCCGGATACGGTGATCGACGTCTATTCCGGCAATACGGTATTTACGTTTACTTATGGGGACAGTTCCTACTTTGGCTATGAGGTGGAGGAGCCAGGCTATCGGGACAGTAAGATTCCCTGGCTTGACAGAGCCTATAGAAAGCTGTCGCTGGAGATATCTCAGGAGAAGGTGCCAATCTATTCCATGCTGTACTCGCCGGGCGGGCTGTTCTGGTGCATTGCCTTCGTGTTCGCGACCATGCTGTACCGGAGGAAGTATCATATCGTGATGCCTTACCTGATGGTGCTGCTCGTGTGGCTGACGGTAATCCTCGGCCCTACGTACCTGCCCCGATATGTGCTGATCTTCTGGTTTGGGCTGCCGCTGTTCGCGGCGATGCTGCTGGAGGAGTTGTAAGCTGTTCCGTATGCTTCCACGAATGAAGAGGAATTTCGCCAGGCCTAAATGATTCACTGGCTATATCCGGGAAATATGGTGACAAATTGCAGACTGGTTAAAAGTTTGTTTATGGATGCGGAGACGGGGTCTAAAGACAAAGGGGGATACGGAATGGAGTTTACTATTTGGATTGTGTATATGATAATCATGAATGTAGTGCATACTCTTACGGTGGTTATTCCGGTATCAGATCCGATGTGGCAGGTTGGATTAAGTCTATATAGCCAGGTAGGCGCTAATATTTTATGTATTTATATTTTTCGAAAATATTTGTATCACAAAAATGAAATGCGATTGATCAGTAAGAAAGGTTTGAAGTGCTGCGTGTGGGCAACGGTGATTGGCATAGGGGTATGTTTTGGGCATAGAATTTTTTTCCTGCTTTTCATAGGTTTTGCCGAACAAAGTTTAAGGGATGTTGGGGAGGTAGTCCTAACGAATGGGGCGATGTTTTCAGCCACTGTTCCGGGAATACTGTATGTAGCACTATTGGCTCCGGTTACAGAGGAACTGATCCTTCGAGGGATTATTTTTCCTGTTGCGAGGCAAAAGCGTGGAAATTTGTATGCGATTATTATCTCAAGTATTTTCTTTGGACTCATTCATATGAATGGTATTCAATTTATCTCGGCTATGTTTGCTGGAGTAATAATAGGATACGCCATTATTCTAACAGACAATGTTTATATTGGAATTATCATTCATGCTGTGAACAATTCATTTTCATTATTTAATGACAATGTCCTGAATGATAAGGTTTGGGGTATGTATTCTGGCGGTGGGTTTATACAGATTGCTATAGGAATTATAATCTTGATAGTTGGAATTTTAATGCTTCGATGGGAGACTGGAAGAGGAAAGAGGTATAGTTGATGTGATGATTTGAAGCTATGCTGGCAGATTTGTATGTGATACTTAAGCGAAAAGGATTTTTTTAGAGCCGTAATGATGGCTGAATATTAAAGGGTGGACGGTTAAAGGTTTGTTTATTGATGCGGAGACAGGGTCTAAAGACAAAGGGGGATACGGAATGGAGTTTACTATTTGGATCGTGTATATGATAATAGTGTATGTAATGCACACTCTTACGGCGGTTATTCCGGTATCAGATCCGATGTGGCAGGTTGGATTAAGTCTATATAGCCAGGTAGGCGCTAATATTTTATGTA
>VSOD01000117.1 GCA_009774655.1 Lachnospiraceae bacterium | reverse complement strand
CTGAATTTCGCCAATTATGAGGAAGTGCTTGGCGGCGGTTTCGTGAAATACTTCGGCAACAGTGTGTTTGTGCTCTGTCTGTCACTGTTTCTTGTCCTGTTTATAGCGGCCTGCGCGGCGTACCCGCTGGCACGGTTTAAGTTTCGGATGAATGGTTTTCTCTATGGGGCAATCGTGGCCTGCATGGCAATTCCGATCCACATTACGCTGATCCCGGTGTTTCAGATGACGAAGAGCCTGAAAATATACGATACGATCTGGGCGATGATCGGGCCGAACGTGGCTTTCGCGCTGCCCATATCCGTGTTCATCCTCACCAGCTTCATGATGGGGATTCCGAAGGAAATCGAGGAGTCGGCGGAGATCGACGGGTGCAACAAGTACAGGATGTTCTTTACGATGATCCTGCCGCTGGCAAAACCGGGACTGTCCACGCTGGCCATCTACAACGGCGTGAACATCTGGAATGAGTTCAGCTTTGCATACACCCTGACCCAGTCGCCGAAGAACCGGACGCTGCCGCTGGCGGTGTGGGATTTTCAGGGGCAGTATTCCATGAATACGCCGATGATCATGGCGGTGCTCACACTGACGGTGCTGCCGATGATCCTGCTGTTTATTTTTGCACAGGATAAGCTGGTAAAAGGTATGACGGCCGGAGCTGTCAAGGGCTAAAACATGAAGTTCTCAGAGGCGGGCATTTTTCCGGGATTGTGGGAAATGACCGGGGAAATACAGGAAGGAGAGCGGTATGGTATTTTGGGAGAAGTGGAACCGGAGCTGGAATTTTGAAAAGAAGATGAATTATGTCATCATCTGGACGATCACGGTGATCACGGTTGCGGCGATCGGGATTTCCACTTTTTCCCATATCCGGTCCGTTACGGATCAGAACGGCCGCTATGTGCAGGAACAGCTGGTGTTTCTGGCGGAGGACTACGCGGATAATCTGGAACAGTATAAAGCGCTTGCCACTTCCATCATTCTGGACCCGCATGTGCAGAAATATTGTGAGAGCAGCAACATGCAGGAACTGTACAATGAGATGGGCAATGTGTACAGTTCCTTTTTGAACATGCTCTATATACAGCATAACGCTAATTTTATCGCGGTGACAAATGAGGCGCTGGGACAGTTTCTCTATAACGGCAACAGCGCGGTCAGTGAGAGCAGCTTCGAGACCAGCTATGAAAAGGATTATACACAGAGTATGCAGGCGAAGCGCAAAGGAACGCTGCGGGTCAACTTTTCGAACAATTATCACAAGGGCAGGAAGTATACGCTGACGCTGTATTTTCCGGCCTATTCCGTGACGAGGCTGGGAAACAGCAACGGTATGATCATCGTGAATCTGGACGACAATCTGCTGACCCGTTTTAACCAGCGCAAGCTGCAGTACAGCGCCGGTCTGTATCTGACGGATGTGGAGGGCCGGATCGTATCCACACAGGATGCGGACATGATCGGTCAGAAGATCGCCTTCGCGGACAGAATGCGGGAAGACCACGGGATGTTCTGGCAGGACGGGAAGCTGGTCAGTTATCAGCGGGTAAAAGACTGGAACTTCTATATGATCAGCGAGGTGCCGGCATGGTCTCTGTATCAGAACTGTTTCGGTTCGATCCTGCTGCTGATCCTGGTGACGCTGGCGGTGACCGTGACTGCGCTGACACTGGCGCGGAATATCATCAAAAGGCTGTACCGTCCCATCAACAAAGTAGTCTCCAAGATGAACGACGTGTCGGGCGGCGATCTGGGCACCCGGATCGAGCTGGAAGATATGGACAGCGACGGCAGGAAACTGGCGGACGGGTTCAATATCATGATGGACGAGATCGACGTGCTGATGGAGCAGGTGAAGGAGGAACAGCGGCAGCTGGATATGATGCGCTTCAATGCGCTGCAGTCCCAGATCCAGCCACATTTTCTCTATAATACGCTGGAGTGCATCCACTGGCAGGCGCTGGCGGGCGGCAATCAGGAGATCTCCACGATGGTGAAGGCGCTGGCACAGTATTACCGGATCTGCTTAAGCGAAGGGGAAGATATCATTACTCTCGGAATGGAGCTGGAGCATGTCAGGAATTATCTGATCATACAGAATATGCGGTACGGCAATATCATCACACTGACAGAGAAGGTGCCGGAACGTTTTGCATCCCTGCCGATTCCGAAGCTGACGCTGCAGCCTCTCGTGGAAAACTGTATCTATCACGGCATCCGGGTGAAAGAAGGAGAGACGGGAACCGTGGAGATCGCGGTCTGTGAAAAGGAGGGGGCGGTCAGCCTGACAGTGGCGGATGACGGCGGCGGTATGGAACCGGAGCGGATCGCGTATATCAATGAACATATATCGGATATGAGACGGGATATCGGTTACGGTATTTCGAATATCAACAAGCGGATCGAACTTCTGTATGGAGAAAAGTACGGGCTGCGGTTTCAAAAAGGCCGGAAGAAGGGCGTCTGCGTGGAGATACGGCTGCCAAAGGAAGGCCGTACTTCCTGTCAGGAAGGCGGGAAAAAGAGAAAAAGTTCAGGATAAAGGAGCAGTTGTGAAATACAGGATTTTGATCGTAGATGATGAAAAAATGATCCGTATGGGGATCAAAAACGCGATGCCCTGGGAACAGATGCAGATCGCGGAAGTGTATACGGCGTCCTCCGCCAAGGAGGCGGCCGCGCTGATCGGGGAACATCGGCCGCAGATCATGATCACGGACATCAGCATGGCGGAGATGTCGGGGCTGGAGCTGGTGGGACAGATCAGGGAACAGGATGCGGATATGCGGGTCATAGTCCTGACCGGATATGACCGCTTCGAGTATGCCAGACAGGCACTGCAGCTGCAGGTACATGATTTTCTTCTGAAACCGATCGACGAGACGGAGATTCAAAAAATCATTCTTGCCCAGTTGGACTTGCTGGAAAGCATTCTTATCAAAGAAGAAAACAGCAGGACGAAAAGCCGCGCACAGGGAGTCAGGCAGCAGATGGAGATGGAGGAGTTTATGCGTTCGCTTGTGCTGGGAAGAGAGGGCTGTCTGGAACGCGCGGGGGTATTTCGGAAGGAGTATCCTTTTGAGGAGGGGCAGGCAATGCGGATCGGCATTCTGCTTCCGGGCGTGACAGGGGAGGAAGACCTGGACAGCGAAGGGTTTCGCACACAGACAGTGAAGCATATCTGTATCGGAATGATCGACGAGCAGAAGCGGGGCATCACTTTTGTGGATGAAAAGATGCGGATCACGATCGCCTTTTTCTGTGATGAGGGGCGCAAGGAAGAAGAGCTGGCACAGCAGCTGCTGGCGATCCTGAACGACGAGCTGGAGACCAGACCGCGGATCATCTGGGGCAGTGTGAGAAAGCGGCTCAAGAATCTGCGTATTTCCTACAACGACGCGGTGTTTACGCTGGAGCATGAGCGGGAGGAGTTCGAGAAGTTCTGCGCGGTGGACTGGAACCGGAAAGGGGAGGATATCTTTCAGGATGTCTTCCGGGAGTTCCGCAATGCGCTCGTGTGCAATGTGGGAGAGAAGGAGAAGGTCGGGCATATCTTTGAGCGGTTTTGTATGGCGGTGGAATCCTATAATCTGTCGGCCCGGTATGCCAGAAGCTGTTGTTTTGAGCTGGCGTCGTCGGTCTATTTCGCACGGTTCAGCGATACCGGGAACAGTGCCAGAGAGAAGCTGAGTGAGCTGATGCAGGCAATGTCCGGTGCGGACAGGGAGCGGGCATGTCAGGTGACGGCCATGTTTCTGGAGAATCTGTTTGAAGGGGAGGACGGAGAAGTCCATGAGCTGATCGGCAAAGTGAAGCGCAGGATCCATGAGAATCTGGCGGATGATCTGACGGTGGCCAGTCTGGCGGAGCAGTATTACGTGACGCCGAACTATCTGTCCAGACTTTTTAAGAGAGTGACCGGGGAAGGCTGTAACGAGTATATCGTGCGCAAGCGGATCGAACAGGCGAAGTCGCTGCTGTCCACGACGACGCTGAAGGTAGGGGAGATTTCGATCATGGTAGGATATCATGATATGAATTACTTCTCTCTGGCTTTTAAAAAGCACATCGGCGTGTCGCCGGTGCGGTATCGGGAACAGGTACAGCGCCGGGAGTAATCGTGATGATACATGAAGGCAGTTGCTGTGAGCACCCGAAGCCGTGCACAGTGACAAAGAGGGAGAGGCAAAGGTATGATGCGGTTTGACAAAGGGAAGAGACGGCCGGCGGCGCGGTGCGCAGCCGGTCTGGCAGTAGTCGTATTAACGCTTGGCAGTATGCTGTCCGGCGGTTGCGGACAGGCTGAGAGTGCGCCTGGCGAAAAGACCGGGAGTCCGGAGCAGCAGAAGGAGACAGGGACAGAGGAAGCAAAGTCAGGGGAGAGAGGTCAGGCAGAGGAAGCAAAGCCGGAGGAGAACAGTCTGTCCAGGTGGGAGGCTGCGCTGGCAGAGGGAGAGCCGGGGGCGTTTACAGCGGAGGCGATGCGCGGCGTATCGGTGGTGCGGGATGGGGAAGCATGTTTTGCAGTCTCCTATGAACCGCGGACTTATAAGAATTCCTATGACTGTTGGGCGATCTCGGTGCCCTACCAGTCTATGGCAGTGGTGGATACGGAAGCCATGTATGCGTATTTCGGGATACTGGCGGATATGGAGCTGACCCCTGTGGAAGATATGGACATCACAAGAGAGCAGGCAGGGGTGGAAGACAGTACGGATACTGTGTTTGTGGCTTATTACAGCGGGCAGACCATGGAGGGCGGTCAGGCAGAACCGGACCGGGGGATTCTGTTCCGGTTTGGCGGGGAGGATGCGCAGGGATATCGCTATGTGGAGGCTTTGGGCAGACTCTGGCTGGCCGACGGCAGCAGTGCTGCAAAGCTCTTTGATGTGGATCCCTATGCCTGTGTGCTGAAGATGGTGGGTGTGGTCAGCGTGGAGACAGTCTCTAAAGTGACGGTCGATACCGGGGCAGGGCAGTATGAGATGCGGATTGAACCGGAGGCGTTTCTTTTGGGGGAGCGGGCGGTGGAAAGCGAGGACTTTTATGCATTGTATACGGCGCTTATGAGTGTTTTTCTGGAAAAAGAGCTGCCCCGGGAAGAATGGGAAGAGTCGGAGACAGCATCCGCGGACAGAGAACTGCTTATGAGTATTACCTATGAAAGAAACATGGAGGGAGCGCCGAAGATCACGCAGAAGTATTTTGCTTATGATGAGACTTATGCGGCAGTGCAGGTGAACGGCAGCACGTTTTTTCTGGTGAGCAGGGAGGCGCTGCTGCAGCTGCGGGAGAGGGTTGAGGATGCGTTCTCGGTCTTTTAAGGAGTTATGTATAATGCCGCTGCCGTTTTTTTGTATGCTGCCGGAGTGTCAGCCCTTCATGACAGGGCTGACGGCAGCGACAAAAATCATAATTTATGAAAAGAAGGGCTGCGCTTCTCAAAGGTCGTATAGTACCGGAAGCCGCAGTCTTTTAGTATGTCTGCCGCCCGGTCGAAGGCATGGGCGATCTGCCCGGGATCGTGGGCGTCGGAGCCGGTGGTGATGATCTCGCCGCCCAGCTCGCGGTAGCGTCTTAATACGCCGATACAGGGATTGGGTTCCCGCATTCCTTTGGACAGGGCAGAGGTGTTGATCTCGATGCCCTTTTCCATCTCGATCAGGCGCTGCAGGATCTGTTCGAAGATATCCCGGTATTTTTCATAAGAGTAGCCTTCATCCTTCTTTGGGCCGTAGCGCACCACATAGTCCAGATGGCCGTAGACATCGAAGTTATCAAATGCCTGCAGATTTGCCGGAATCGACGCAAAATATTCCAGATAGGCTTCGTCCTGGCTCCGGCCCTCATAGAAGGACGGATAATAGGGATCCTTCCCGTTGCACAGGTGGGAAGAGGCGATGATGAAATCATAGTCGTGTGCTTTGGAAAAAGCAGCGTTCCGGCAGGCCAGATGGGGCTGCATACCAAGCTCTACACCGAAGCAGAGGGTGATCCGGTCTGCATATTTTTCTTTTAATTTCAGAAAATCGTACAGAAAGGCGTCCGGATTCAGCTCGAAGAAGCCGGCGGGCGTGGACTCTGTTACCGGGTAGTCAAGATCATGGTGCTCCGTGAAACACATTCTGGCAAGGCCCAGGGCGATTCCCTTCTGGATCATCTCTTCCATGGGCGTATCCGAATCGCCGGAGAAAGAGGAGTGCAGGTGGTAGTCTGCTGTGATTGGCATAATGGAGTTCTCCTTTTAAAATATAAAGTATTGTAGAACAGACAGCTTTGTTAACAGTTTTAGTATAGCGAAAATGTACAGTATTTACAATTACTGTGCCGCAAATCTGTAAATCTGGACATATTTATGTAATATTTTTGGTTAGATTTAAGTGACAGTTTTTTGAATTACATCTTGAATTTTCTGGACAAATTAGGTAGAATATAACTGCTGACTAAATTTTACCAGTTATGTGCCTTATAAATATGTAGAGACTGGTAAGATTATAATAAAAAGATTATTTTAGGAGGGACTAAAAAATGGCAGTAAGAGTAGCAATTAATGGTTTTGGCCGTATTGGCCGTCTTGCATTCAGACAGATGTTTGGTGCAGAAGGATACGAAGTAGTGGCAATCAACGATCTGACAAGCCCGAAGATGCTCGCACACCTGTTGAAGTATGATTCTTCTCAGGGTAAGTACGCTCTGGCAGATACCGTATCCGCTGGCGAAGATACCATCACAGTTGACGGCAAGACACTGAAGATCTACAAAGAGCCCGATGCAAATAATTGTCCTTGGGGCGAATTAAATGTTGACGTTGTATTGGAGTGCTCCGGCTTCTACACAAGCAAGGATAAAGCTCAGGCACACATCAATGCCGGCGCTAGAAAAGTTGTTATTTCCGCTCCTGCAGGTAACGACCTTCCTACAATCGTTTACAATGTAAACCATGAGACATTGAAGGCTGAGGATACCATCATTTCCGCTGCTTCCTGTACAACAAACTGCCTCGCTCCCATGGCTAAAGCTCTGAATGATCTGGCAGGCATCAAGTCCGGTATCATGAGCACGATCCACGCTTACACAGGCGATCAGATGATCCTTGACGGTCCTCAGAGAAAGGGTGACCTGAGAAGATCCCGCGCAGGCGCTGTGAACATCGTTCCTAACAGCACAGGCGCAGCTAAGGCTATCGGCCTTGTTATCCCTGAGTTGAACGGCAAGCTGATCGGTTCCGCTCAGCGTGTTCCTACTCCGACAGGTTCTACAACAATCCTTGTAGCAACTGTTGAGAAGTCCGTAACCAAGGAAGAGATCAATGCAGCTATGAAGGCAGCAGCTACAGAGTCCTTCGCATACAACGAGGACGAGATCGTTTCTTCCGATATCGTAGGCAGCACTTATGGTTCTATCTTCGATGCAACACAGACCATGGTTGGCGAAGACAATCTGGTTCAGGTTGTTTCCTGGTATGACAATGAGAACAGCTACACATCTCAGATGGTTCGCACGATCAAATACTTCTCTGAGTTAGCATAAATTGACTTTGCGAGATTCACTTCGCGAACTCGAGCGGTGAAGGATATCTGAGAGATTCGTGAAGATGTATTTGTATGTTGAGATGCAATTTTTAAGAGGCTCGGCCGCTGGGCCGGGTCTCTTCTTTCATATCCGCAGGATGATGGACTGACAGAACCTGCGGTTATGAAGCTGATGCAAAAACAATAGAATTCAGGAGGAACTTTAAAATGGCTTTGAACAAGAAATCCGTAGATGACATTAATGTAAAAGGCAAACGCGTTTTGGTAAGATGCGACTTCAACGTACCTTTGAAGGAAGGCAGGATCACAGACGAGACCCGTATCGTGGCAGCGCTTCCGACGATCAACAAGCTGATCGCTGACGGCGGCAAGGTGATTCTCTGCTCTCATCTGGGCAAAGTTAAGAACGGCCCCAACGAGGGTGAGTCTCTGGCACCGGTAGCAGAGAGATTGTCCGAGAAGCTGGGCAAGCCTGTTAACTTCGTAGCGGATTACAACGTGACCGGCGAGGCGGCTACGGCAGCAGTGGCAGCTATGAACGAAGGCGATGTAGTGCTTCTGCAGAACACCCGTTTCCGCGGCAAGGAAGAGACCAAGCCCGCAGATGCAGGAGAGGCTTTTGCAAAAGAGCTGGCTGATCTGGCTGACGTTTATGTATGTGACGCATTCGGTTCTGCACACAGAGCGCATGCATCTGTAGCTGTTGTTACGAAATATATCTCCGAAAAAGGCGGCGAGAATGCTGTTGGTTACTTAATGCAGAAAGAGATCGACTTCCTGGGCAACGCAGTGGAGAACCCGGTAAGACCTTTCGTAGCGATCCTCGGCGGCGCTAAAGTAGCTGATAAGCTGAACGTTATCAACAACCTGCTGGAGAAGTGTGATACGCTGATCATCGGCGGCGGTATGGCATTTACCTTCCTGAAAGCACAGGGCATGGAGATCGGTAACTCTCTGGTAGACGACGAGAAGCTTGACTACTGTAAAGAGATGATGGCTAAGGCTGAGAAGCTGGGCAAGAAGCTGCTTCTGCCTGTTGACACGACCGTTGCTTCCGGTTTTCCGAATCCGATTGATGCCGAGATTGAGGTAGAAGTGGTTGACGCTGACAAGATTCCGGCTGACAAGGAAGGTCTGGATATCGGTACGAAGACGGCCGAGCTGTATGCAGATGCAGTGAAGTCTGCCAAGACCGTTGTCTGGAACGGGCCGATGGGCGTATTCGAGAACCCGATCCTGGCAAAAGGTACGATTGCAGTAGCTAAATCTCTGGCTGAGACATCTGCAACAACGATCATCGGCGGCGGCGACAGTGCGGCAGCTGTTAACCAGTTGGGCTTCGCGGACAAGATGTCCCATATCTCCACAGGCGGCGGCGCTTCCCTTGAGTTCCTGGAGGGTAAGGAACTTCCCGGCGTAGTAGCAGCGGACGACAAATAGAAATAGAGATCTGGACCCGGACAAACCGGGTATAAGTGAGAAAGAATCCCTGCGCAGCAGCTTTGCGGCATGCTGCGTAGAGATAGAAAGCAGACAATAAAAGGAGATAATAAAAATGGCAAGAAGAAAGATCGTAGCCGGCAACTGGAAGATGAACATGACTCCCAGCGAGGCAGTAAAATTATGTGATGAGTTAAAAGGCCTGGTAAAATCCGATGATGTGGACGTAGTATACTGCGTACCGGCAATCGACATCGTACCGGTAGTAGAGGCTGTGAAAGGCACCAATGTAGAAGTGGGCGCCGAGAATATGTACTTCGAGGAGAAGGGCGCATTCACAGGCGAGATCTCCGCTTCCATGTTGAAGGATGCAGGCGTGAAGTACGTGATCATCGGACATTCCGAGAGACGTGATTACTTCAAGGAGGATGACGCGCTTCTGAACAGGAAAGTGAAGAAGGCGCTGGAAGCAGGCCTTGTTCCGATCCTTTGCTGCGGCGAGACTTTGGAGCAGAGAGAGATGGGCGTTACCATGGACTGGATCAGACTGCAGATCAAATCCGACCTCACAGGCGTTACTGCAGATCAGGTAAAAGGCATGGTCATCGCTTACGAGCCGATCTGGGCGATCGGTACAGGCAAGACGGCTACCACAGAGCAGGCTGAGGAAGTTTGTAAAGGTATCCGTGACTGCATCGCTGAGATTTATGATGCAGCGACAGCAGAAGCAGTTCGTATCCAGTACGGCGGTTCTGTAAATGCAGGCAATGCGGCAGAGCTGTTCGCACAGCCCGATATCGACGGCGGACTGGTTGGCGGCGCTTCTTTGAAGGCTGATTTCGGTAAGATCGTCAACTATAAGTAAAGAGTACGATATTGCATGCATATTGATTCAATTTAATATAAATGATAAAATGGAAAACTCACTTCAAATCATAAGATTTACAATTTGGAGTGAGTTTTTTACTATCTGGTCAGATCCTGCACCCATTTATATTTCCGAAAACGTGCCATTACCCAGGGAATCTTGCCCACTTCGTCCAGGCATGTGCAGGCGTAGACTGCCAGAGGCGACCAGTGCAGGACAAAGGCCCCGATG
>VSOD01000116.1 GCA_009774655.1 Lachnospiraceae bacterium | reverse complement strand
TTATAGGACAGACCGCAGAGCTTCTCGATCTCCTCCGAAGTAAACCTTTACGAGTAATGCCCCCTGATATATTCCTGAATCTGCCGCACATAGGCGTTTTCCGCCGTATCTTCCTGCACATTCCGGGCACAGATCAAAAAGATCTGCCACAGATGGACGGATGCCTGGGGGATGTTGCCGTGCACATGGGCGTCCAGCAGCCGCTCAAACTCTTTCCTGATCCGGCCGGTTTGCGAGCAGTCCGTTTGTTTCGGCAGCACGATATACTTCTCGTCCGCGTTCCTGTCCAGGCAGACTTTCGTCTCGTAATAAATGCCTCTGGGCAGCTCCTCCATATGCGCCGCCGGCTCTGCGCAGTAGAAATGCGCATAAAACCAGGCTGCCCCCTGTTCAAAAGGTTTCTCGCCCCAGCAGTGCACACCACTTTTCAGGAAAAAAAGCTGATCGGGCTTAAGCCGGTAGGATATCCCGTCCTCTATGATCTCCATGGAACCCCGCAGCAGATAGATCGCCACGTGAAAAGGCGCCGTTCTGTCCGCATGGTACATGACGCCGCGGTTAATGCTGTAGGCTGCCTCGCATACGAAGGGCATTGCGTTACACGGTATCCTCAGCAAATGCTTATCCACTCTTTTCTCCTCCCGACCGGCCTTTTTATCCTGCCATCTTTCAGTGTAAAAAATCTTATCTACAATGCCATACGGTAAATCTCCAGCATATCTTCCTCGTACAGCTTCCTGGCCGAGCCTTTACAGCCGCCTGCTGCCAGGCTGCACATATGCGCCATCGTCTTCATCTGCTCCTCCGTAGGCGCGATGCCCAGCTCCCGCATATTGGTCGGCATGTCGATGCTGCGATAGAAATCCTCCATCGCCTCGATTCCTTTAAGCGCAATCTCTTCCTCGCTGCCCTGTTGTGCGACGCCCATCACATTTCTGGCAAATTTAGAGAATCTCGGCATACAATCCTTCAACACATATCTGGCCCAGCTTCCCCACACTGCCGCCAGACCTGCGCCATGAGCCACGTCAAACATGCCGCCAATCTCGTGCTCCAGACCATGTGTCGCAAAATCCCCGCCATCGTTGCCGCATCCTGTCAGGCCGTTGTGAGAAAGGCTGCCGGCCCACAGGATCTCCGCCCTGGCGTCGTAGTTGTCCGGATCTTTTTTCAGGATCAGGGCATTCGTGAGCACCGTGCGCATCAGGGCCTCCGCGATCGCATCCGTCAGCTCCATGTTGCCGCCGTTTGTAAAGTAACGCTCCATCGTATGCATCAGAATATCCGTACATCCGCAGGCTGTCTGGTACGCCGGCAGCGTCATCGTCAGCACCGGATCCATCACCGCAAAAACGGGCCGGCAGATATCATTGTTATACCCCCGTTTGACCATGCCCTCATCTTTCGTGATCACGCTGCTGTTGCTCATCTCGCTGCCCGCAGCCGCAATGGTCAGCACCACGCCGACAGGCATACAGGCCGAGGCCTGACGGGTATGCTCATAGAAGTCCCAGACATCCCCCTCATTCGTCAAACCGTATCCGATCGCCTTACAGGAATCAATAACGCTGCCGCCGCCTACCGCCAGAAGAAAATCGACCTTTTCTCTCCTGCAAAGCTCGATCCCTTCATATACAAGAGAAAGTCTCGGATTGGGCACCACGCCGCCCAGCTCCACATAAGAAATTCCCTCGCTCTCCAGAGAAGCCCTGATCTGCGCAAGCAGGCCAGAACGCTCGGCGCTGCCGCCGCCGTAATGGATCAGAACTCTGCGACAGCCCGTTTCCTTCACAAGCCTGCCGGTCTGCTGCTTGGTATCTTTACCGAAGACTACTTTCGTTGGTGTATGATAAGTAAACTGGAACATAAATTTTACCTTCTTTCCTTTTTATGATTGATTCGGGCGCATCACCCGGCAGGGATTCCCGTAAGCAACTACATTGTCGGGAATGTCTTTCGTCACCACGCTGCCTGCGCCGATCACCACATTGTCACCGATGGTCACACCCGGCATGATGATAACGCCGCCGCCGATCCAGACGTTATTCCCGATCACAATCGGCGCCGTCTGCGTCCTGCAGAATTCAAAAGAACCGTCCTCTTTCGGCTGCCCGAACCGTTCCGCCGCATTTATCGGATGAAACGCCGTATACATCTGTACATTCGGCGCGATCAGCGCATTATCGCCGATGATGATCTTGTTATCGTCCAGAAACGTGCAGTTCATATTGACTTCACAGTTATTCCCGAAATAAATGTTGTTGCCGTAGTCTACAAAAAAGGGAGCCGTGATCCACAGATTCTTACCCCGTCCCCCCAGCAGCTGCGTCAGGATACGGTCTTTTTCCTCCGCATTCTCGGAATCCGTCCGGTTGTAGTCCCGCATAAGATTCTTCGCCTTGTGCCACTGTGTCAGCAACTCCTCATCCCCACAGTCATAAAGCTGGCCCGCCAGCATTTTTTCTCTCTCAGTCATGTTTACCTCCGTTTTCATCTTTACGTGGATTTGCCGGCTGTGCCTGTAATATTCCAGCACCGCCTGCTGATCCCGTCTTACATGGAATATCTTTCTGCTTTTCCAGTATAACTCACAATAATTACCGCTGCCTTACACACAGGATTAATTTTCATGTGCAGAGAGACTGCATGAAGCGATGCCGGCAGCATCGTCGATTGTAACCGACACGGTAACTTCCTGATAACAACAGCATATACAAGTTTTGACAGGAATGCAATACACTCTTCCAGAGCTTAACCCGTTATTTTGCAGAATAAGTTTTATGTGGTAATATAAAAATATAAAAGAAAACACCGGATAGAGAAAGGAATTATAAATGAAAAGAACCGCGAAGAATTTCCGTACACGGATCTTAAAGGTTTTCCTGATTGGATATTTTTTGATCATTCTGACTTTGTTTATTTATTCTTCCTACCTGTCCAAAAGCTATACGGAGAGCCTGCAAAACAGCGGTAATGCCATGATGAATCTCTATGTCAACGAGCTGGATAACCTGCTAAGGATCAGCCGGGATTACCTGAATGAGATCATCACACTGAATACGGAAGCGAAGATTTTACAGTCCATTACAACTGAGGTGGTAAAATACGGGGCAGCTTACGAACTGATCAAGTCCATGCGTGCACAGCTGACATTGGAAGAAGGTATTTCAGGTTTCATCATCCATTATAATGGCAGGTACTATTATATTTTTCAGGATTCCATGTCTTTCGACACAAAAAAGGAGATCAACACCTTCATATCAGATCGAATAAAGGAGAAGCAAATAACAAGAGATTGGATGGTGATCGAAGGAACAGAAAAGCCTTTTCTTGCCCTGACATACAGCAGTAATGAAACGTATATCACGATTGTGATCGATTTTGAATCCGTAACTTCGGAAGTACTCAATAAATATGCTTCCAACGAGACGGAGATCGTATTCCAAAATGATGATATGATCCTGCAATATTCGCCAATCGCGAAATGGCTGGCAAAAGAGCAGGGAAAAGATGCGCCGGGCAGTTCCAGAGGAAATACAGTCCATGATAAATATATGGTATTCTCCAATAGTATTACCGATACGACGCTTACGATGAATGTACTGATTCCAAATGGCAACGTCTTTACGTTACAGACTGCCCAATACTATGTTTTCGGAATTTTGCTGCTGGCAATATTATGTGCCGTTGTCAGCGTCTTTTATCTTTATGGAGAATTTATTGCCCCATTACAGAGTATGACACAGACCATGCAGGATATTTCCGCCGGACAGATCACAGCCGAAATGTCTGCCAGGTATGATGTTGAAGAATTCAGGCAGACCGCCAGTATCTTTAACGGTATGATGAAACAGATCCGGGAATTAAAGATCCAATCCTATGAAAAGGAAATACAGGAGCAGAAAGCGCGGCTGCAATATCTACAGCTTCAGATTCGTCCACATTTTTTCCTGAATTGTCTGAAGACCTTTTATGCCCTGCTGCAACAGAATAAAAAGCGTGCGCTGGAAGATGCCATTATGGACACCTCAAAATTTTTTCGCTATATTTTTCGGGACACATTCACACCGGTAACCGTACGTGAGGAACTGAATTTTACGCAGGAATATCTGAATCTTCAAAAAAACAGTGCCGGCATTCTGATCGACTGTGAGATATCAGCTGATGACAAAGCACTGGATACAAAGTTGCTGCCACTTACCATTCAAACCTTTGTGGAGAATTCCATTAAGTATGCCAGACCAAACGGAAAACTGCAAATTCGGATCACGCTTAAGATTCTGTCAGGAGAAGAAGCATCTTATCTGGATCTGACAGTATCGGATAATGGACAGGGTTATTCAGATGAATGGTTAAAAAGAATGAACGAACCGGATTACCATATGGAGGATGGCCAGCATGTCGGTGTTCTCAATTTGAAACGGCGGCTTTATCTGCATTACGGTGAGGCGGCGGAATTTGCCGTCCGCAATCATTACGGCGCGATCAGCGAAGTGATCATTCCTATACCCTTTGCAGAAAACCTTCCCGCAAAAGAAATCGAATCAGTAAGCTGTAACGAATAAAAGGAGCCAATCATGAACGTATTAGTAGTGGATGATCAAAGAGAAGTGGTGTCCGGTCTCTTAAACGGACTTCACTGGAAAGAACTGGAGATAGATGACGTCTATTCCGCCTGCTGTGCAGAGGAAGCACGGCGTGTCTTTTTATCAGAACAGATTGATATCCTGTTATGCGACATAGAAATGCCAGGGGAAAACGGATTATCTTTGTTCCGCTGGGTCGTACAGAAATTTCCGCAGACAGAATGCATTTTTCTGACTTCCCATGCAGAATTCAGTTATGCAAAAGAAGCCATCTCTCTGGGAAGTTTTGACTATATCTTACAGCCTGCCCGATATGAGGAAATCGAGGCTTCCATCCAACGGGCCAGAAGACAGATCCTACAAAAAAACAGCAGTCAGAAATTAGAGAAAATTGCCAAAGATAAAGAGGAACTTGCAGACGGTCTGGCCAGCAGTTACCTGATAGACTTATTGTACTACCACAATAAGACCGAAGAAAATCTAAATAAAATTTTTTCATTAAAACTCAAAAAACAGTATCACAAAATGATATTCTGCACAGCACTGCAACAGATTGTTCACTGGAAACCGGAATCCACAGAGTGGGAAGGCAGCCTTTTATGCCGGAGTATCAGCAATATCTTAACGGAAGTTTTCGAACCGCTGTGCATTGAACCGGTACTGCTTCGGTATAAACGGCAGCATCACGTGCTGCTTCTATGTATGGACGGCGTGCAATGTAGCGATAATCTGGTGGCTTTGTGCCAGATGGGATTGCAGCAATACCATCAATTTGAAGAGCAGTATATGGATTTTGATTCCGCTGTATATCTGGGCGATTTCATACAGAAAGAAACATTCTCAGAAGAATTTCAAAATTTAAGCGAAATGGCCCGGCAGAATATCATGGCAAAAAATGATATTTTTGTAAAAGGACAGCAACGCCACATTCCTGTCTGGGATAAACAGCAGCTTTTTACCATGGAAAGATGGGCCGATCAGCTGGAGCAGGGCCATGGAGACCGCATTATCAGGGAAATCCGTAATTACTATGACAGGCCTAATCGTTCACTTGGAAAGGACCTGGTTATATTAAAAGAGCTTCATTGCGGGTTTACCAGTGCACTTGTCAGTGTTATGCAACGACGAAATTTTCAATATAGTCAGATTTTCAATCATCAATATCCTCTGCATCGCTATATGGAAGCCCATGATACATATGAGCACTTTATGCAGGCTGTAGAATACGTCATTACATTTCTTTCCGATCAAAATCCTTTAACCTTTCAGGAAGACCAAATTGATCTGGCCATCCGTTATATTCAGGAAAATCCGGAGAAGAAGCTGACAAGAGAAGAAGTGGCAGAATATGTGCACCTGAACGAAGATTATTTTTCCCGCCTTTTTAAGGAAAAGACCGGTTATACGGTGAAAGATTATATCATAAAAGAAAAAATAAAACTGGCAAAGGAATTGTTAGCCACCACAAACATGTCCATAAGTATCATCTCATTAAAGACAGGTTTTGGTAATTTTTCACACTTTTCCCGCACTTTTAAGAAATGTGAGGGAATTACGCCCAATGAATATCGGGAACAAGAGCAATATTTGTAAAAAGTCGCAGATAGAACAATGGAAGTCAGATTTGGAACAGCATAGCGGTCAAGAATTTGCCTATAATATGGTTACAGAGTCGGGATGATTCGGTAACCATATTTTTAATTTTTAGAAACAGGAGGGAAAAAATGAAGATACGTATGAAAAAAGTGATTGCTTTAATTAGCACAATGACACTGACTGCCAGTCTGCTGCTGAGTGGATGCGGCAGTTCCGGCAATGGAAATGCAGGAGAAACCGGTTCTTCGACTGCAAAAGACAACAGTAACACACAGGCAGCCGAATCCGGGGAAAGCAGTCCCACAAACATAGAAGATCTGCCGGTGATCAAGATGGCTGCCATGACCGGTGCCAATTATGATGATACCGATGCGGTTGAAGCTGAAATTAATAAAATTCTTGCTGAAAAGGTCGGTGCCGTCTTAGATATTACCTGGAGTGGTATGGGTACCTATAAACAACAGGTAAATCTGATGTTGACCGGTGACGGCGAAGTAGATATCGTACTGTTGAGCGGCGTTCCGCTTGCAACTTATGCTGGAAATGGCATGCTTCTGGATCTGACCGATCATTATGAGCAGGACCCGGATGCATTCTTGGAATGGCTGGATGTATCGTATATTGATTCCTGCCGTGTAAACGGACGGTTGTACGCCATTCCGGAAGTCATCAATTTTTCCAATGAAATCTTAGTACATGCAAACAAAGCGATGATGGATGATATGGGCATCGAAGCAGATGACAGTAAAATATGGACTATGGATGAAATTCATGACCTGGTAAAACAGGCAGTGGATACTTACCCGGATATCTATGGCATTGTTCCGCAGACCGGTTCCCAATTCCTTGCACAGATCAATTATGACAATCTGGGTGATACTTCTTTTGTGGGAGTAATTGAGGATCACGGTACCACAGGCAAGGTTATCAGTGTCACCGAATGTGAAGAATATATTGAGTTTTCCAAAACAATGCGAGAATGGTATCAAGAAGGACTGATCATGCAGGACTGCATGAGTAACACCGAGGCATGGTCATCTATGATTCCATCCGGTAAGGCTTTCTGCGCCTTTGATGCAGGCGCTTATCCTGATAATTCTTCCACAGAAGATACCACCTATTATAATCTGACGATTTACCCCAACTGGTCTGCCGCAAACTGTGCAGTCCGTTTGGATTACGGTATTGCGGCCAATTCCAAAAATCCTGACCTGGCTTTTGCTGTATTAAAAGAACTCTACACGGATGCTGATATCTGCAACTTACTGATGTATGGAATTGAAGGCACTCATTATCAGGTTACCGCAGATGGAAAGGCTGCTCCGGCAGAAGGTCTCACCTTGGAAAATTCCGGTTACAGTTGCGGTTTCATAAATGGATGGGTTCTCCCAAATATGTTAAATGCTTATCCAAGCTATACATCAGCAGATGGATTTTCCGATCTTTTACGAAGCTATGATGCAAATGCGATCAAATCCGGTGCCTTGGGATGCGTATTTGACAGCACCAACGTGACCAATGAATATACTGCCTGCGTAAATGTATTTGAGAAATACTATTTCGCGATCATGAGCGGGTCCATGGATACAGAGAGCACCCTTGAAACCTTTAAAGCCGAACTGAAAGCAGCCGGTGAAGATGTTGTCATCGCCGAAAAACAGGCGCAACTGGACGCCTTCCTGACAGGCAAATAGAACAACCAGAATAAAGCTGTGTATCTGACGGCTGTCCGGAGCGCAGAAACTGCCCGCCGGATGGCCGTATTACCATAATAAGGAGAGATTCTGTTATGAAAACAAAAAGAAGTAAAATCAGGTGGAAAAGATATCTGCCTTTATATCTGATGATGGTGCCGGGAATTATTTATTTGCTTGTCAACAACTATATGCCCATGTCAGGTCTTATCCTTGCATTCAAGCGATTTAATTATTCTCTGGGAATATGGCAAAGTCCATGGGTCGGGTTATCCAATTTTACATATCTGTTTACAGGAAACGAAGCCCTGCAGATCATTCGAAATACAATCTGTTACAATTTGGTTTTTATTGTACTTGGCACGATTCTGGCCATAACCGTAGCAATTCTCCTGAATGATGTAAGGAATGTAAAGATAAAGAAAACATATCAGACACTGATCTTGATTCCTTATCTCATTTCCATTGTTATTGTATCCTATATTGTATTTGCATTTCTTTCTCAGGACAGTGGTTTTGTCAATAACACGCTGTTGAAAGCTTTGGGAAGAAAAGACAGCATTTCCTGGTATACTTCTCCGAAGTACTGGCCGGTCATTTTAACATTTGTCTATCTATGGAAAAGTTTTGGTTACAATTCCATTATCTACTACGCTACGATCATTGGTATTGATGAAACCTACTTTGAGGCAGCCAGGATTGACGGTGCCACACGATGGCAACAGGTCTGGTATATTACACTGCAATGTTTAAAACCTACTATTATTACTTTAACACTATTATCAATCGGACGTGTTTTCTATTCCGACTTCGGCCTCTTCTATCAGGTACCAATGGATTCCGGTCCACTCTTAAATGCAACAAATACCATTGATACCTACGTATACCGTGCATTATTGACGCTCAACGATGTAGGACGTTCCTCTGCGGCCGGATTTATGCAGTCTGTTATGGGATTTATCGTGGTATTTTCGGCAAATCTGCTGGTCAATAAGATCGACAAAGATAACGCTCTGTTTTAAAAGGGCAGAAAGGAAGATTCTGCGTCAAAACAGCGCAGAAACGGAGTAAAATATGTCAAAAAAGATTACACCCGGTGTGGTGATCACGCACTTCATTTTGATCGCTTTGTGCGTGATCTGTATTATACCATTTTTACTGATCGTGATCTCTTCTTTTACGGAAGAATCCACTCTGATGATGAACGGATATTCCTTCTTCCCAAAAAAGTGGAGTACTTACGCTTATACTTATATTTTGGGTGGTGGTGGACACAATGTGATCCACGGCTATTTCGTATCCATTGGGATTACGATAGTCGGAACGACTTTAAGCATTTTAATGACTACACTTTTCGCATATCCTTTGTCCCGTAAAGATCTGCCACTGCGCAACGTGTTTGCCTTTTTTGTTTTTTTCACCATGTTGTTCAATGGTGGTCTGGTACCATCCTACATGATGTGGACACGTGTCTTTCATATCAAAAATACATACGCGGCTTTGCTGTTCCCGTCGTTGTTGATGAATGCATTTTATGTGATCATGATGCGTACTTATTTCTCTACTACCATCCCGGAAGAATTGATCGAAGCGGCCCGACTGGACGGTGGCAGTGAAATCACAATTTTATGGAAGGTAATCGCACCGCTCTCCAAGCCCATGGTGGCAACATTGGCTTTTATGATCGGGCTTGGCTATTGGAATGATTGGATGAATGGTTTATACTATGTTACAGATACAACTTATTTCAGTATCCAGAATATTCTGAACCGTATGCTGCAGGATGTGCAGTTTCTGTCCACGGCAGCGGCTACACAGGCCAGCATGGGCAATATTGTTTCAAATCTGCCGACCACCGGTATCCGAATGTCTGTCGCTGTCGTGGGTCTGCTGCCTATAATGATCATATATCCTTTTTTCCAGAAATATCTAGTGAAAGGTATTATGATCGGCGGAGTAAAAGGTTAACAGCAGGCATCCAAATACAGTCTTAACAAAAGGAACGCATGCATTATGCAGAAAGGAAGTAAACTATGGGAATAAAAACACCTTATGTATCCGAAATCGCAAAAAACACTTATGCGATCAATGAGTTTGGTCTTACGGCCATGTATCTTCTGGTGGGCGATGAAAGTGCCCTGCTGATCGACACCGGCTGCGGCGCCTGTGATCTAAAAGGTCTGGTTGCCAGGTTGACGGATAAGAGTTACCG
>VSOD01000115.1 GCA_009774655.1 Lachnospiraceae bacterium | reverse complement strand
TTATCTGTATACATGACGAACATCCGGCATGAGCAGGGAGCAGGCGTGCGGGCTGCGAATGCCGGAGGAATGTATACTGTCCGTTCTCCGTGATGGAGTCTCAGATGTACGGTACGCCGGTACTGGCCTCCGACCTGGGCGGCGCCCCGGAACTGGTGCAGCCGGGCCGGACGGGAGATCTGTTCCGCGGCGGCGATGCACAGGAGCTGACAGAGCATATAAAGGAGCTGTGGGAGGATCCGGAGCTGTGCCGGACCTACAGCGAGAACTGCAGATATATAAATTTTGACACAGCAGAGGAATATTGTGCTAAAATAGTGAGGAATGTATACAGATGAAATCGTGCTTGCAGGATTTTATCTGTATACATGACGAACATCCGGCATGAGCAGGGAGCAGGCGTGCGGGCTGCGAATGCCGGAGGAATGTATACAAGGAGTAGTAGAGAATGGCAAGAAGAACATTATACGGCACTGTCATCGTGACCTACCGGTGCAACGCCCGTTGTAATATGTGTGACTGCTTCAAGGATCCTACACGGCCGGACGAAGAGATCACGCTGGAAGATATTAAAAAACTGCCCGAGATGGCTTTCACCAACATCACCGGCGGGGAGCCTTTTATCAGACAGGATATCCCGGATATTGTGAGGGAACTGTATAAGAAATCTGACAGGATCGTTATATCGACAAACGGTTATTTCACCGACCGGATCATCGCCCTGTGCAGGGAATTTCCAAAGGTGGGCATCCGTATCAGCATCGAAGGCCTGCAGGCTACCAACGACGCGATCAGAGGCATTCCCGACGGGTTCAACAGAGGCTATAAGACGCTGAAAACACTGGTGGAGATGAAGCATCCGGACGTGGGATTCGGCATGACGGTACAGGATATGAACTGTGAGGATCTGGTGCCGCTCTACAATATCGCCAACGATATGGGGATGGAGTTTGCCACGGCTACACTGCATAACTCCTTTTATTTCAGAAAGACGGACAATAAGATCGATGACAAATATAAAGTGGCGCAGAATTTCGAGAAGCTGATCAACGAGCTGTTAAAGAGCAGATCGCCGAAGAAATGGTTCCGGGCTTATTTCAATCACGGCCTGATCAACTATATCTATGGCAACAAAAGGCTTCTGCCCTGCGATATGTCGAGAAATGCCTTTTTCATAGATCCCTTCTGTGATGTGATCCCCTGCAACGGCATGGAGAAAAAGGCGGTCATGGGGAATCTGCGGGAGCAGAGCTGGGACGAGCTGTGGAATTCCGATCAGGCGCGCAGGGTAAGGGAGTGTACGAGAAAATGTGACAGAAACTGCTGGATGATCGGTTCCGCGTCGCCGGCAATGCATAAATATATCTGGGTACCCGGATGGTGGGTGATCAGGCATAAGTTCCTGAAAGGCGGTAAGTACAGTTTAAAGGAGAATAAATTTATATGAAGTTCCTGTATGTAGCCCCGCGTTATCATACCAACCAGATGGATATCATGAAGGGGCTGATAGAACACGGGCATGAGGTCTGTTTTATCAGCCATTATGCCGCCGCGATCGAGGATTATTCCTGCGTGACGCCGGTGGTGCTTGGGTATTCCCGTCTGTACCGGCTGCTGGATCATCTGTATGTGAACGTGATCCACAGAAAAAGGCCGGAGGCCATTGTTTTTAAGATCCAGCACGGGTTTCCGCCGCTTTTGAAGCTGCGGAAGCTGATCTGTGATTTTCGGCCGGACGTGGTGATCCTGCGGGAGCGGTCGGCCTATTCCATGGCCGCTTATCTGATCTGCCGGAAAAAGGGCTATCCGTGTATCCTCTATAACCAGAACCCTCTGTGGTCGGCGCCGGCGAAGACAGACCTGGCGCACCGCATAGTGGGCAGCATGACACCGAAGCTGCGCATGACGCCGGTCATGGGTGTGAAAAGACCGGGAACTTCCGTGAAAGAGCATGATTTTTTCGTCCCCTTTGTGATCGAGCCGCAGAAGGCGCCGGAGGAGAGGACCTATTTTGCGTCGGATACGGTACATATTCTCTGTATCGGGAAATATGAGCCGCGCAAGCACCATCTGCTGCTGCTGCAGGTGGTGGAAGAACTGCTTGGCGGGAAAGGGGCTGATTCAGCCGGTGGATTGCATGCCGGCGGAGCGGAGGGCGATTCAGTCGGTGAGCATAACAGTGTGCATGGAAAAGATCATGGAAACTATAAGATTCACCTCACCTTGGTGGGGGAAGCTACCATGGCTTTCCAGAAAGAGTACTGTGAGCAGGTCAGGCGCTATGTGGCCGATCATCATATGGAAGATATCGTCACGGTCAAGACCAATGTGCCCCGCAGGGAGATGGAGGCTGAATATCTGGCGGCGGACGTCTATGTGATCCCCAGCACCAGAGAGATGGCTTCGGTGTCCCAGCTGGAGGCCATGAGCTATTCCCTGCCGGTGATCTGCAGTGATGCCAACGGCACGGCCTCCTATGTGGAAGACGGCCTGACGGGATATCAGTTCCGGGACTGCGACCGGCAGGATCTGTCGGACAAGCTGGAGAAGATGCTCTCGGACCGGGAACGGATGAAGGCCATGGGAGCGGCAGGCTATCGGGCGCTCATGGAGAAATACAGTTTTGAAACCTATCAAAAGGCGATACAGGCCATGCTGAAGAAGATGCAGGAGCAGAAGCTGTATTGAGATGGCAGCGCATGGAAAGAGCGTCTGTAGATTACAGGGCAAAGCCACATGCGGTACACGGTTCAGGAAAAATGTAAGCGGACCGGGAAAAAGTAGAATCAGAAAAAAGAAGAATCAGGAAAGAGAAGAATCAGAAAAAGAAGAATCAGAAAAAAAGAATCAGGAAAAAGAAAAATCGGGAAACGGAACGGATATGAAACGGAAGATCAAGGATATTCTGGCGGCGATGGCCTGTTTTCTGTATGAAAAAGGCATTTTGCATAACCGCATACAAGTACACACGATCGACGAGACGATCGACGAGCTTTTGAACACCGAAAAGAGCATGGTGCGTTTTGGCGACGGGGAGATCGTGATGATCAAAGGGGTTGATCTGATGCTGCAGAAGGCGGCGCCGGAGATCGGCGAAGGGCTTGCCCGGATTCTGGCCTGGCCTTACGATGATCTGCTGGTGACGATTCCGGGCATCTTCGATACCCTTTCAGATCATCACAAAGCCAGCAGGCAGTTCTGGAAGGATCATCTTCTTTTCTGCCGCAAAACTTATGAAAAATACTGTAATCCGGACAGAATATATTATACGACCTTTGTGTCGCGGTGCTATTACTTTGCCGCCGACAGAAGGAATTGTGACAGATGGTTTGCAAAAATAAGAAAAATATGGGAGAATAGAGACATTGTTATCGTGGAGGGCACGAAGACACATAATGGTGTCGGCAATGATCTGTTTGACAGTGCCGGTTCGGTAGAGCGGATCATCTGTCCGCCGAAGGATGCCTACGGCTCTTTGCCGAAGATCACGGAAGCCTGTATGCAGTACGGGACGGACAGGCTCTTTCTGCTCTCTGTCGGCGTGGCAGCCAAGTTTCTGGCGGTAACGCTTTTTGAAAAAGGATACCGGGTGCTGGATATCGGCAATCTGGATCTGGAGTATGAGTGGTATGTAAGGCAGGCGGCGGAGAAGATGCCGCTTGAGAAACACGAGATCGTGGGGGAGGCGGCCAACCGGGAGAAAGCAGCACAGGATAAGGCATACGCGCATTATCTGGAGCAGGTGAAGTGTTGGCTGTGAAAGCAGTGAGCCGGATGTGGTGAGAGCAACGGGGAGGATATGATCGGTCCAATATGCAGTTGAGGTAGGATGAGAGATATGATAGACAGTAAGGAAACACTTCTCCGATATTTGGAGCAGGACCGTCTGGCACTGAACAGGCAGCGGGATAAACGGCCGAAATTTTTGCAGGATGAAATCTGGAAATTTGAGATCATGCTGCGTAAGCTGGAATATGATACAAACTGCAGAAGGGGGCCCTGGGCGGTATTGGTCAGAAAATATCACGCCTGTATATTTCATCGTATGAGTGTAAAACTTGGATTTACGATACCGATCAATGTATTCCAGGAGGGACTTTCCATTCCGCATTATGGAACGATTGTTGTGCATGGCGGGGCAAAAATCGGTAAAAACTGCAGACTGCAGGAAGGGGTTACTATTGGGGCAACAGATGGAAGCCATGATGCAGCTACGATTGGTGACAATTGCTATTTTGGAAGTGGTGCGAAGGTGATTGGCGCGGTTATAATAGCCGATGATGTGGCGATCGGCGCCGGTGCGGTGGTGACGAAAGATATTCTGGAACCGGGTACGACCTGGGCCGGTGTGCCTGCAAGAAAGATCAGCGACCGCGATTCGCACAACAATCTGTGCCAGGCGCTTTTTCAGTAAACTTACATCATGCTCAGCCTGCCGCTTGGCGGGCCGCATGGCCATCCATGCTGTGAAAGTCGAAGACTTTCATAGTAAACTTACATCATGCTCAGCCTGCCGTCGGGCGGGCCGCATGGCCATCCATGCTGTGAAAGTCGAAGACTTTCATAGTAAAGGACATTTTGGGGACAGCGCGGTTGTCGTTTATGCGCAGACGAAGAGGAATGATATGGGAAACAGAGGAATAAAGGGCCTGGCGCATAAGCTTGGCTATATTTTCAGCAAAAGGGATAAGAAAAAAATAGCGGTGCTGCTGTTTGCAGTCATTGTGGGCAGTCTGCTGGAACTGCTGAGCGTCTCGATCTTCACGCCTTTTGTCAATATTATCATGAATCAGGATTCCATTCAGAAGACATGGTATCTGAAATGGCTCTATGACCTGTTCGGATTTCACAGCAACAAGGGATTTCTGGGTTTTCTTTCTGTGTGCATCATGATTGTATATGTTCTGAAAAACGTATATTTGATTCTTGAACGAAGCTATATGTTCAAATTTTCCTATAATACGCAGAAGAACCTGTCCACAAGACTGCTTGTGACGTATATGAAGGAACCCTATACATTTCATTTGAATAAAAATATCGCAACTCTGCAGAGAAGCCTGCAGGAAGATACGAGTCAGTTTATGCAGGTTATTTTGTATTCTCTGGAACTGATCACGGAAGTCGTGACCTGCTCCGTGCTTGGTATTTTTCTGTTGATCGTAAGTAAGTCCATAACGCTGGTGGTACTGGTGCTGCTTGTGCTCTGCATCGGGCTGTTCTTTTTTATTACGAAGAGATATGCGCGGGGGCTGGGACAGAAGAATCAGGGATACCGGGGGATGATCTTCCAGTGGATGAACCAGTCACTTGGCGGCATCAAGGAGATCAAGATTTTAAACAGAGAGCAGTATTTTGTCGATGAATATCAGAAATATTATGCGAAATTTGCCAGAGGACTGCGGATCAGCAGAGTGATCTCCATCCTGCCCAAGTATATTGTGGAAGCGGTATGTATGACGGGGCTTCTGACGGCGATCATCATTAAAATGTTTTTCGGTGAGGCGGACATTATCTATTATGTGCCGCAGCTGGCGGTCTTTGCTGTGGCGGCGCTGCGCCTGATGCCCAGCGTGGGTAAGATCAATGAGTATACGACCAGTATCCTGTACGCGCTGCCGTCGGTGGATCTGGTATATCATGACCTGACGGAAATCGAGGCTTATGTGGAGCGGCAGGACAATGAGGTAAAGGAATCGTGGAATCTGGAGCGGGAGATCCGTGCGGAACATGTGACCTATCACTATCCGGACGTGGAGGAGGCTGTGATCAGGGATGCCGATTTCACGATAAAGAAGGGCCAGACGGTGGCTTTCATCGGTGCGTCGGGCGCAGGCAAGACGACCATGGTGGATATCATTCTGGGACTGCTGGAGCCGCAGCAGGGCAGAATCATGGCGGACGGCCTCAATGTTTACAAAAAGCCGAAGACATTCCATGCCCAGGTAGGGTATATTCCGCAGGTCATCTATCTGTCCGATGATACGATCCGCAATAACATCGCGTTCGGTGTCAGAGAGTCGGAGATAGATGAGGCGGCCATACAGCGGGCGGTGGAAAAGGCACAGCTGACAGAATTTATCGGCAGCCTGCCGCACGGACTGGGAACCCTTGTAGGAGACAGAGGCGTCAGACTCTCGGGCGGGCAGCGGCAGCGCATCGGCATCGCCAGAGCACTGTACCATGACCCGGAGATCCTGGTGCTTGATGAGGCCACTTCGGCGCTGGATAACGATACGGAGGCGGCAGTCATGGAGGCGGTGGAGAATCTGCAGGGCACGAAGACGATGATCATCATTGCCCACAGGCTGACGACGATCCGCAATGTGGATGTGATCTATGAGGTAGGTGACGGGAAGGTTGTGGAGAGGCGGAAGGATGAGGTGTTCGGAGAACCGGAGAACCTGGAGGAAGTATAAAGAAGATGTTGAGTAGACCGGAACGGAAACAGGGGACAGGAAGGCAGCAGGATAAAGCGCGGGAAATATGGTTTTCCGTGTCTCTTGTGGTGCTTTCCATGGCCGCTTTTCTGCTGATCGGTGCCGATGGTTATGTTTTGTTTGACGACAGCGGCAGCTACCTCAATATGGAACGATATGTGGAAGGCGTTATGCCGCTTTATCCGCTGTTTCTGCGTCTGAACAGGATAGTGTTCGGGGAAGCGGTATATTTGCAGGCAGTGGTGGTGGAGCAGGCCGTCTTTGCCTGTGTGTGCGTGATTCTGTTTACGCATCTGGTGCGCAGGCGGTTTCAGCTCGGCTATCTGGAGTCTTACGGGATTTATCTGCTGTCGCTGCTGCCTTTCACAACGGATATGCCGGACGCAATGACAACCCAGGAGATCCTGACAGAAGGGATTGCCTATGCGGCCTTTTATCTGTTTATGGCGGTGCTTTTAACGGCTGTCTGGAAGAAAAGCCTTGCAGGCGTGGCGGTTCTTTACCTGGTCACGCAGTTTCTGGCGGCGACCCGGTCACAGCTGCAGATCCTGTTTGGCGTCTGTGGAGTGATTTTTTTCTATATTGTCCTGACGGGAAAAGGGAAAAAAGACTGCACTTTTGACGGAGGAAACAGGAGTAAGGCCGGGAAAGCGGTCAGGATTGGCGGGCGGATTTTATTTGGCCTGGCGGGCTGTCTGTTCATCGGGCTTGTTGGTGTCTGGTGTACGAGCAGGATCAGCACCGCGTATCAACAGGCGTTGGCGCGGTATACGATGCGGCTGGAAACCGAGAGACTTGCGTCACAGGCAGAGCAGTTCGGAGCTGCCGGAACAGAAGCAGAAGTGCGCGGCGAGAATGCAGATACCCTGCATGTGGTTGCGGAAGAAGATACGGCGGTAGCCAGTCAGTATACATCACTCATTTTTTCCAGAGGGATGTATGAGGCGGATTATGAAGATTATCATCTTTTCAGGGATGAACAAATGAAGGAGCTGTTCCTGTTTTTCTATGAAACGGCAGACAGGGAAGGATGCCTGTATACTTACGCACATCCTGGATTGTGGATGTGGAAGGATATCGTTGGCGGAATCGGTTCTGTCGGCAGTAAATGCTTTTATGCACAGGAGGAGTATTACGCAGCCCGGCCCGAACTGCTGCAGGGGCAGAATCAGAGAGTTGTCAAGAATGCTAATTGGATGACGATCGGATTGACACTGATACGGGCCCATTGGGGAAGACTCCTGTATCATACCTTAATGATGTTGCCACAGGCTTTTATCTGCACGGTTTTTTTCCAGATTGCGGAAATTTACCTGTTGTGCCATCTGGTTACGCTGTTTCTTTATCTGTCAGCTGTCGGGCTGATGATCTGGGCTTATCTGGATAAAAAGGTGGACAGAGCCTACGCGGAGTTTATGTCAGCCGTTCTTGGAACGAATCTGGTGATGATCGTGGTCATTTCGCTGGTCTTTTTTGGACAGCAGAGGTATCTGGTGTATAATTTTGGTATTTTTTATATGATATATTTTCTGCTGTTGCTGCAGCTCTGGAAAATATATGGAAAGAACTGGTTGATGAAATGGATGCATCGAAGAAAGTCCTGATCATTATTCCTGCTTACAATGAGGAAGAGAATATTGAGAAGGTAGTCGATAACTTAATAAGAAATTTTCCGCAATATGATTATATCATTGTCAACGACGGCTCCACAGACGGGACAAAGATGGTATGTCAGAGGAAACGGTATGAAGTATTGAATCTGTCGATCAATATGGGAATCGGCGGTGCGGTGCAGACCGGCTACTGCTATGCATGGGATAATGATTATGATATAGCGGTCCAGATAGACGGTGACGGACAGCATGATGTAGGTTTTTTGGAGAATATGATCCGATACATGGAAGAAGAGCAGGCAGATTGCGTGATCGGTTCCAGATTTATGGAAAAAGAAGGATTTCAGTCTTCCGGTCTTCGCCGGACGGGAATTAAATTCTTAAGTATACTGGGATGGATTCTGACAGGAGTGCGGATCCGGGATATTACCAGCGGTTATCGTCTCGTGAACCGCAGATTTATCCATATATTTGCCCAGGATTACCCGGCCGATTATCCGGAACCGGAGGCTATGGTCATCACGGCAGTTCACAGGGGAAAGATCGTAGAGTATCCGGTTATTATGAGGCAGAGGGAGGGCGGCACCAGCTCCATTACCTTAAAGAAATCCATTTATTATATGTTTAAGGTCACGCTGGCGATGTTGATCCGGAGGCTGAGCTTCGGAGTCAGGAGGCAGAAATGATTCCACATACCCTGCAGGTTACGCTTTCCATAGCAGTTATCTGCTATTTCATCATTATTCTCTATTATCTGAAACGAAAAATGCTGGAACTGAAATATACGCTGATCTGGCTTGTGGCTGGCGTAGTCATGGGGATCATGATTTATTTTCCGGAACTGACGGTGTGGTTTGTTCATCTGATCGGGATGCAGGACAATATGAATGGGCTCTATATCATGTGTCTTGCTTTTATGATGATGATTTTGATGACATTGACTTCAATCGCTTCCAGACAACAGTTGAAGATCAGAATTTTGATTCAGGAGATCAGCATGCTGGAGAAAAGGGTCAGAGAGTTGGAAGTACGAACTGAGGAAAAGAAAAAATCGGAATGAGTGTGGAAAGATTTATCATGTTGTCAGGGAGGCAGGACAGATGGAGAAAACAGCCATAGATCTACTCTGGCTGCGCCCCGGCAGGGTCGGGGGAACGGAGTCATATATCAGAAATCTGCTGGACGGTCTGGCAAAGCTGGAGGAAGAGTTTGATTTTACCCTGCTGGTATCCAGGGATAATGCCGATACCTTCCGGAAATATGAGAGTGATAAAAGATTTCATCTTCTGACAGCGGACATTAAGTCGGAAAATATTGGCAGGCGTATTATCTGGCAGAATCTTTTTCAGAACAGATTGCTTCGCAAAAACGGCTTCCGCAAATGCTTCGAACCGGTGTACTGTAAGCCCTGGCTCAACGGCGGCATTCAATATACCTGCGTGATCCATGATCTGCAGGCGTTGCATTATCCGGAATATCACCCTTTTCATGAGGTGGCCTATTCCCGGCTGTGCTGGCGGATGGATGTCTGGAACGCGGCGCGGATCGTGGCAATCTCCGGATGGGTCAGGAAGGATATCGAACAGAAATACGGACGGAAGGATATTGAGGTCATTTATAATCCCATTTTGATCAAAAAGGATGAAGTGGCGCCATTTGACAGTCTGCAGAAGAAGTATGGAATTGAAAAAAAACAGTTCTATTATACGGTAAGCCAGATGATACCGCATAAAAATCTGACGACACTGATTCAGGTGATGGAGAAGCTTGCAGAAGGGGATTGCGCTTTACCGTGCAGGCTGCTGATCAGCGGTGTGAATGGACATGCAGCGCAGGAGCTAAAGGAACAGATCCGTGACAGAAACCTGCAGGGAACCGTGACATTGACCGGTTTTGTCAGCAATGAGGAACGTAATGCGCTGTATCAGAACTGTCATGCCTTTCTGTTTCCAAGCGTGTTTGAAGGGTTTGGAATGCCGCCGGTGGAAGCCATGCTTTTTCAAACACCGGTGATCACCACGCGGTGCGCCTCCATCCCGGAGGTGACGCAGGGAAAGGCAGTGTATGTGGATG
>VSOD01000114.1 GCA_009774655.1 Lachnospiraceae bacterium | reverse complement strand
CAGATGGAGCGAATGCGGGTACAGCAGAAAAGAACTACATAAAGAGAATACAGATTTAAAATATATGACAAATAGCTATAAGAACAGGAACGTACAGGAAATTGAGAAGAAGGTGTATCCAAATGACCCATGCCCCTGCGGGTCGGGGAAAAAGTATAAGAAATGTTGTGGAAAGCTCTGACAGGGCCGAAAGCGCAGTTTCTAATGCTGTTAATGATAAAAAATGGACTTGATGCTGTCGGAGAAAAAGACAAGGAGTCCGGGACATGATTTCGAGACAGTTCCTGAGAAGGAGGGAATATGGCGAGAACAGTAGGGATCGGGATACAGGATTTTGGCAAGATCATTGAGAACGGTTGTTTTTATATAGATAAAACCTGTTTTATCAAGGAATGGTGGGAAAGCCAGGACGAGGTGACGCTGATCACCAGGCCGCGGCGGTTTGGAAAGACCCTTACCATGAGCATGGTGGAGCGGTTTTTTTCGCCGAAATATGCCGGACGAGGCGACCTGTTTGAAGGGCTTGCCATCTGGAGGGAGGAGAAGTATCGTGCGCTGCAGGGAACCTATCCGGTCATCAGCCTTTCTTTTGCAAATGTGAAGGAGAGGGACTACGATACAGCCAGACGGAAAATCTGCCATATCCTTGCGGATTTATACACAGACTATGCCTTTTTGCTTGAAAGTGATATTTTGGGAGAAGGCGATAAGGAATTTTTCAGACGTGTTACGATGGATATGGGCGATGTGGAGGCTACGCTGGCGATCCATAATCTTTGCAGGTATCTGAGTCTTTATTATAATAAAAAGGTGATCGTTTTATTGGATGAGTACGACACGCCGATGCAGGAGGCCTATGTGGGGGGATACTGGAAAGAGTTCGTGGCATTCACAAGGAGTATGTTCAATGCCGCGTTTAAGACTAATCCCCATCTGGAACGGGCAATCATGACCGGGATCACGAGGGTCAGCAGGGAATCCATTTTCTCTGATCTGAATAACCTTGAGGTAGTGACTATGACTACCAGCAAGTATGGCACGGCATTTGGCTTTACAGAAGACGAAGTTTTTGCCGCCATGGATGAATATGGACTGGGGGAAAAAGAGAGGATAAAGAGCTGGTATGACGGTTTTATCTTTGGAGAGTGGAAGGATATCTATAATCCCTGGTCTATTTTGAATTATCTTGATAAAAAAAGAGTCGGCATGTACTGGGCGAACACCAGTTCCAACAGCCTGGTCGGGAAGCTGATCCGGGAGAGCGGAAGGGGTGTGAAGGAATCTTTTGAGAGCCTGCTGGCAGGAGGACACCTGTTTGTGCCGATTGATGAGCAGATTGTCTATGATCAACTGGATCATAATGAGAACGCGATCTGGAGCTTCCTTGTGGCGGGCGGCTACTTGAAAGTGGTGAGCTATGAGGAATACGAAACAGATCCGATCATAAAAGAGCCAATGTATGAACTGGCATTGACCAATTATGAAGTGAAGCTTATGTTCAGGAATATGGTATCCGGATGGTTTGCCGGGAATCTGTCTGACTATAATGATTTTGTAAAGGCTCTTCTTTGCGGAGATGTGGATGCCATGAACGAATATATGAACCGGGTGGCCAGTGAAACATTCAGCTTCTTTGATACAGGGAACCGTGCTTCCGGAAAGGCGGAGCCGGAGCGGTTTTACCATGGGTTTGTGCTGGGGCTTATGGTGGAGTTGGAGGACCGGTATGTGATCACCTCTAATCGGGAGAGTGGATTTGGGCGGTATGATGTGATGCTGGAGCCGCGGAAGGCGGGTTTGGATGCTTTTATCATAGAATTCAAGGTGTATAATCCGAAAAAAGACGCTTCATTGGAAGATGCCGTAAAGGCAGCGCTTGTACAGATTGAGGAGAAGAAATATGAAGAGGCGCTTGTAGGGAAAGGGATACCGGAAGAGAGGATCAGAAAGTATGGGTTTGCGTTTGAGGGGAAGACGGTGCTGATCGGGTGAACAGGTCTTGTATTTATTGCAAAGGCCGTTAGAACATGTAAATTTGGCCAAAACGAAGAATTGTCGATATATTATTACAAGTATCTTTTTTGGGGAAATACTATTTGTCATTATCATACACGGAGGAATTATATATGGTCATACGGCATAACATGCTTGCGGTAAATGCAGGGAGGCAGGTGGGAATCGTCAGTAGAAGTAAGGCTGATTCAATGGAGAAGTTATCTTCCGGATATCGTATTAATCGTGCTGCAGACGATGCGGCGGGCCTGGCGATTTCTGAGACGATGCGCAGGCAGATCAGGGGGTTGAAGCAGGGTGTAAAGAATACGCAGGAAGGGGTCTCTGTATGTCAGGTGGCCGACGGAGCACTGACAGAAGTCAGTGATATGATCCAAAGGATATCTGAGTTATCTGTAAAGGCAGCCAACGGAACGAATACAGACGAAGACAGGGCCTATATTCAACAGGAAGTCGGGCAGCTGATCACGGAAATAGATCGTATTGCGGAGACGACAACATTTAATGAGATCAGGCTTTTTGACGGGTTGGAATCCTTTGGCGGCGGTACGATCAATATGTCGAAACCTTCGACGGATGGGAAGTTTTTCCAGCTATTTGGTGCCGATATATCCAAGACCGGATATATGCAGGAAGCATTGACGTATACTATGGTTGATAAATCGACTTCGGTTTTGGATACGGATCCCGCGGCCAATCCTTATGTCAGTGTGCATATTAATATGGGAGTGCTAAATAAGCTGGAAGATTTGGTGGATTCCACCTTTTTTGTTAACTGCTGTACGGATTGCTGTCCTACTACGGTTATGTTTACAGATGCGGTGGGGATAACCACCGGTCCGGGGAAAATAGAGATTGGTATGAAGAAAGCAGATGGCACCTACTTTGATAATGCCACAGTATTTAATGAATATATTGTTAATTCCTTAATGGGAAAAGACCCTGATCATGTTAAATTTGCTTATAAAGGAAACATGCTGTATATTTATGATATTGACAATCACAGTTGGGATCAGGATCAGAAGGAAGCGGCATATTTCTGTGATTCGAAGGAAATCTTCGGCAGTTTCGAGGATGCCGGTAAGAAGATCTGGATTCATACCGGCTGTGAACCCGGGGAGGGTATATGGCTGGAAATAGGCAATATGAGTGCGCAGGGATTAGGCATAAAGCACCTGAATGTCTCATCTGTAAACGGAGCCGGTGCGGCAATGGAGGTATCTAAAGAAGCTCTTAGAAAAGTCATGAAGACGCGCAGCCGGATCGGTGCGCAGCAGAACCGGTTGGAGCATACGATCGCCAACGAGGACAATATTGTGGAGAATTTATCTGCGGCGGAATCGCGTATTCGGGATACAGATATTGCTACAGAGATGGTCACGTTTGCTAATACCAATATATTGGAGCAGGCCGGTACCTCCATGCTGGCGCAGGCGAACCAGCAGTCAGATTATATTTTGCAGCTGCTGCAGTAACGGAGAAAGCTGTTGGGAAAAGCGAGATCGATAGAGGGGAAGTGAATTGTCCAGACGGGAGGGAATATGGCGAGGACAGTAGGAATCGGGATACAGGATTTTGGAGAGATTATCGAGAATAACTGCTTTTATATAGACAAAACTGGTTTTATCAGGGAATGGTGGGAAAATAAAGACAAAGTAACGCTGATCACCAGGCCGAGGCGGTTTGGAAAGACACTGACTATGAGTATGGTGGAGCAGTTCTTTTCCGTGAAGTATGCCGGAAGAGGTGACTTGTTCGAAGGACTTGCTATCTGGCGGGAGGAGAAGTATCGGGCATTGCAGGGGATATATCCTGTGATCAGTATTTCTTTTGCGAATGTGAAGGAGAGGGATTATGGCAGAACAAGGAAAAAAATCTGCCAGTTGATCGCCAGTGAATTTGCCAGAAATCAATACCTGCTGGACGGCGGCTGCCTGACAGAACAGGAAAAGAATATATTCCGTGGCAAAACGGCGGAGATGGACGATGTGGATGCGACGCTGGCTTTTAACCAGCTATCAGAATATCTGTACCGCTATTACGGAAAAAAGACGATCATCCTTTTGGATGAATACGATACGCCCATGCAGGAAGCGTATGTAAACGGATACTGGGAGGAACTGATATCCTTCACCAGGAGCCTGCTCAACGCTACCTTTAAGACGAATCCCTATCTGGAGCGGGCGGTCATGACCGGGATCACGAGGGTCAGCAAGGAATCCATTTTCTCTGATCTGAATAATCTGAAGGTGGTAACAACGACATCTGACGAATACGGGACGGTGTTCGGCTTCACAGAAGAAGAAGTCTTTGCCGCCATGGACGAATACGGGATGGATGGACAGAAGGAAAAAGACAGGATAAAGAACTGGTACGATGGGTTTATTTTTGGAAAATGGAAGGATATTTATAATCCATGGTCTATCCTGAACTATCTGGATACAGGAAGAGTCGGCACATACTGGGCCAACACCAGTTCCAACAGCCTTGCAGGGAAGCTGATCCGGGAGGGCAGCAAGGCGGTGAAGGAAGCTTTTGAGAGCCTGCTGAAAGGGGAACATCTGCTCGTACCGATCGATGAACAGATAGTATATGATCAACTGGATAATCATGAAAATGCGATCTGGAGCCTTCTTGTGGCAAGCGGTTACTTGAAAGTGGTGCGGTATGAGAAATATGAGACGGACCGTATCGTAAAAGCGCCCCGATATGAGCTTGCATTGACGAATTATGAAGTGAAGATCATGTTCCAGAATATGATTTCCGGATGGTTTGCCAGAAATCTGTCTGACTATAATGATTTTGTCAAGGCGCTCCTTCTGGGTAATCTGGATGCCATGAATGCTTATATGAATCGTGTTGCCTGCGAAACCTTCAGCTTCTTTGATACGGGGAAACGCGCCTCCGGGAAAGCGGAGCCGGAACGGTTTTATCACGGATTTGTGCTGGGGCTTATGGTGGAACTGGAAGACCGGTATGTGGTCACATCCAACCGGGAGAGCGGGTTTGGGCGCTATGACGTGATGCTGGAGCCGAAGGAGGAGGGATTGGATGCCTTTATCCTGGAATTCAAGGTGTGCGACCCAGAGAAGGGGAATACCCTGGAAGATACGGTGCGGGCAGCCCTTGCGCAGATCGAAGAGAGGCAGTATGCGGCGGCGCTTAGGGGGAAAGGGATACCGGAGGAGAGGATTAAGAAGTATGGGTTTGCGTTTGAAGGGGAGAGGGTGTTGATTGGATGAGCCATCAATGATAGCCTGATCCGCGAATTGAAAAAGAATGCGAATGCCATACCAGATTTATAAGTTTAACCTGTAAAGTATCAGCAAAGGCTTGCTAACCAAAGGCGTTCTCTGATATAGTATACACATTATGACTTTTTGATTGTCCGTGGAGAAAGAAGAGGATATGAAAGAATTACAGTGGAGAAAATGATAAAACACGATATTGGTTTGAAAGTGTGGTAAAATATTAATGATGGCATATGCTGGCAACAAAGAGCATTACAGAAGCAACAGGAGGTCAATGGTGAGAGAGAAGAGTAGAACATTTGGAAATAATCTGCGTTTCTACCTGAATCAAAGAGGGGTGGCACCAAAGCAGTTCGCAGAGCAGGTGGGCTATTCTGAATATGAGATTCAGAGATTGATGGATGGAAGGCTTTTCCTTGACAGGCAGGAGCAGCAACAATTAGCGAGTGCTCTTGGACTATCGACAGAAGATTTATATGAAAAACTGACGGATGAGGAATATGAAAGAGCAGGCTGCATGGAGTGCAGAGGTGAGTTTTCTACAATGGAGAATAAAAACCTCATTTTAAATTTGTTTGACGTCTATTGTGATATACAGGAAGCGCTGGGAGAAGAGGGATTGAAGCCATCTAATACATAGATGGCTTTTTTGGAAGGAAAGATATGATCGGTAGAAATGAACAGGTTGTTGCATTGATTCATGAATTTATTGCTTATAAAAAAGAAAAAAACGGGATTATCAATGAAGTAATAAGAGATGATGTATTTGACATCCTCAAAGAGGAATGCGTAGTGCTGTATTATGCATTAGATGACAGCAGAGTAGAGGGCTGCCATATGATCAAACCCATGCAGGGTAAGGTGGAACAGTTTGTTTTTATCAACACTACTAAGGCAGTCCAAGAGCAAACATGGACGGCAGCACATGAGTTGGGGCATGTATGGCAGGTGGATCATTATGTGAAAGAGAAATTGAATCAATATGATCTGGATTCTGAGCAGCTGGTAAACCGTTTTGCGGCGGAACTATTACTGCCTCAAAATATTTTTGAGATGGAATTAAAAGATAAATTGAAAGAATTCGGTTATGTAGGGCCGGTAATGTCTGCGGAAATGATGGTGTGTTTAGTAACATATCTGATGAACTATTTTTGCACACCATATAAAGCTGTTATCCGAAGATTTATCGAATTGGATTATATACGAGAGAATACCGAACAACATTTCTTAAGTGGCTTTGAAAAAGAGAGGGATTTGTATAAACGATTGATTATTGAAAATCAATATACAAGATTGGAGATGGTCAATAAAGCGTATTCCATGAGAAATGTAGAAAAAGATATTAATATATTGGAAAAAAATGAAGTGTATTCGAAGAAAAAGATAGCTCGTCTCAGAGAGTTGTTTCATCTGGAACATACAGAAGTGGGGAAAGAAAGTTATAACTTCGGAGGTTGAGATATGGATGAGCGGATAAAGGCGGTAATAGATGCCGATTTTTTCTTGAAATTGACAATATATGAGAAGGGAACGGCATTATTTATGCGCATGATGGAAGAACTCAATTTTTGTCCGGTCATGCATGAGTTTGTGGCTAACGTTGAGTTAAAAGATAATAAATATTTGCGGCAATTATTGGATGAAGATCAAATTTTAATAATATATTACAAGGATTATTTAGAAGAGGACGATCTGGCGGAATACGAGCAATACTTTTTTGAAGCATATGAACGTGTCAACCTCTTTGATTTTCCGGCAGGGGAGGATATCTACCAATATAAAGAAAAAGAGGAAAGCCTTGGAGAGATTCGCTCTTTCTATATGGCGAGGAAGAAAGGTTACATATATTTTATGTCAGATGATGCAGACGCAAAGTTTTTGGCCCGGAATTTCTGCTCAAGTAAAAAGCAAGTGAAAGTAAAATCTTTATTTGATGCATTTGTTCTATGTAAGGAGAAAGAGACGCAGCTGCGTTGGAAAGATATTAATCCTACGGTTAAAAATGCGATGCAGAAGAGACAGGATAAGATAGATTATTTAAAGAGATTATATGCAGAGTGAGTGTCGGGAGTGAAACTTAAAGTTCTGCATGGTATATGCAATGGCGTGTCCTAAAGAAATATATGGTATATGCCGATATCTATTACGACAGTTCAGGATGAATGGAAAATATTGCATGGATGCAAAAACAAGGGGATGTTGAACCTGCTATTGTATTAAGTGCAATGGTGGGTTTTTTATATTTTCGTGGATATTTAGCGATAGCTAATATAATGATATTTTACGATGAGACGAAATATCATACAAAGAAAATTACTTTAACATTAAAATTGCCAGAAATAAACATTGTTATTCGGTGTAGAATATGATAAGGTCATGACAATGTTTTCATGATGTTCGCTAGATCTTGAGAGGAATTGATGCTGATATGAGAAAAGCACAGAAGCAGGAGGTACTGGAGTTTATAGACAGCCTTCATCAGGCGCATATGGAAGTGAAAGATGCGCTTCAGCAGCATAAATATGATGTGGCGCAGAATATGCTCGGTGAGTGTCAGGAATTTGCAGTTTCTCTTGGAGAGACAATCGAAGAGATAGAGGGCGAAGGACATATCAGCGTGTCTCATGTGGAGGAGTATTGTGAGACGCTGTTTTGGGCCTTTCAGGAAATTTCAGATGGACAGGTTAATGAAAATAAAATATATAAAAATCTAAAAAGACAACTTCTCTGTGTAGAAAACAGCGTGAAAAATGACATTCCTGTGAAGAAGGAGATTGCTTTTTTCCCATATAAAGCGTCGATGTGGGACAGTCTGGAAAGCGTATATCTGGCGGCGAAGGAAGACCCGGAGTGTGACGCATATTGTGTTCCAGTCCCATATTATGATATGAATGCTGATCATAGTTTTGGCAAGATGCATTATGAAGGGGATCAATATCCTAAGGACATCGAGATTATTGATTGGGAGAAGTATAATTTTGAGGACAGAAGACCGGATGTGATTTACATCCATAATCCTTATGACAGTTATAATCTTGTGACGAGTGTGCATCCGAGATACTATTCGTCTAATTTAAAAAAATATACGGATACACTGGTGTATATACCCTATTATGTAACATCAGGCGGTATGCTGGAAGCGCAGAGCATGCTTCCGGCTTATCTGTATGTAGATTATATTGTGATACAGTCACCACAATTCCGGGAGCATTTTGATAAAAGTATTCCGGATGAGAAGTTCCTGCCGTTTGGATCACCCAAGATTGATAAAGTGGTCAATAAATGTAAGAATCCGCCAGAACCGCCGGAAGATTGGTTGGAGAAGATGACGGGCAAAGATGGGGGAAGAAAACGGGTGATCTTTTATAACACGGGTATTTCTGCCATGCTTAAGGATACGGAAACTTTTCTTAAGAAAATGGAATATGTATTTCGATGTTTTATGGGTAGAGAGGATGTCTGTCTGTTATGGAGACCTCACCCGCTTTTGGAGTCTACTTTTGATTCCATGAGGCCACAGTTTCGTCCGGTGTATGATGCATTGAAAAAGATATTTGTGGAAAACAATCTGGGGATTTATGATATAACTCCGGATATAGAAGAGTCTGTTGCTTTATCGGATGCATATATTGGGGATGCAGGGACGAGTGTTATCACGCTGTTTGGAGTGGCAGGGAAGCCGATTTTTATTTTGAATGATCAGATTTTGGATGAACCGGGAGAGGAGGATTGGCGGAAAGATATTCATTTAACTTTCAATTATCTGGAGCAGGATAGGTTTAATGTTGTACAGGGCAATAAATTGTATGTTTCCGAGCCATTTCAGTATTATTATAAATTTCTGTGTGATTTGACAGAAGATAATTTTATTCAGCGCTATTTAATTGTATGTGAAATCAATGGAAAATGGTATGCTTGTCCATATAATGCACAGGATATTCTTGTAGTAAGGGAAACAGGAGTAGAAAAAAAAATCCAATTGAGACAAACAGCAGATGAAAGGGAGATTTTTTCTTTTCCGCGCAAGTATGGTCAGTACTTACTCTTGCCGCCGATAAATTACCCAGCGGTTGTGAGGTATGATACAGTGACGGGTGAGATCAAATACTTTACTGAGAATAAGGAGGTATTTGTTAAAGAGGTAAACGGACAGAAAATATCGTATTATTCATTGGTTTATAAGAACAGTTTGTATATAGCGTCGCCTTTGGATAATATGGTATACAAATTAGATATAGAAAGTGGAGAAAGCACTGTTATTGAATTGCCAATTCGAAGTAGGTGTGGTGCTTATGCGTTGGCTGAATATAAGGAAGAGATATGGATTACACCTTATGATGGCCAGGTTATAGTGAGGTGGAATCCTTTAAGCAATGAGGCAAGAGAATACGAAGGTTTTCCAGAAGATTTTTTATGTATAAATCCGGCAGACGGTTCTGAATGTACAAAGAAACCATTTTTTTCGCCGGCTTTTTATGGAAAGAATGTATATTTTCTTTCGTGCTGGGCGAATATGTCTTTGCAAATGGATATAAATACAGGAGAATTCAGACGTTGGAATCCGGCGCGCAAAAGGAAAGAAAATGAAATGGAAAATCCACAGGTAGTGGAAACGGGCATGTTTCTTCATTGTAAACCGGAAGATGAGGAGGGGAACTTTAGAATATTTTCTCCGTCTAGACAAAAACTTTATAGAATTAATCTTAATAAAAATGATTATCGGGAGATGGAAATACGATTTGATTTAGATGAATTAGAGAATAATGAGCCGGGATTCTGTAGGCGTTCACAGATTTTGCCATATGTCTGTGTTGAAAACCATTTTAATACACTCAGCCGATTTCTGAAAGGTAAGACTGTGGG
>VSOD01000113.1 GCA_009774655.1 Lachnospiraceae bacterium | reverse complement strand
CCATATGATACCGCTTATAATGTCCTATAAATTGGACTATGAAATATCACCAACACAGTTATTGACTAACACCAAAATAAATTGGGGGAATCTGCTTCGTGAGAAAGTCTGTTGTATTTTTAAAGGGGCAGTGATAGAATGATAGAAGTATTTGCCAGAGAAGAAAGGAATTGTGAGAATTATGATGCAGTCAAGAACACACACATGTAATGCGCTCAGGCTGTCCGATGCGGGAAGTCAGGTGACGCTGGCCGGATGGTTTGAAAATATCAGACAGGTTAGTAAGAATCTGGGATTTTTACAGCTCCGTGACTTTTACGGGGTGACGCAGATCGTCTTCGAGACGGAGGAGATGATGGAGCGGTTAGAGGGCGTGAACAAGGAGTCCACGCTGCTGATCGAAGGTACGGTGCGGGAACGTTCCAACAAGACGAACACGATTCCCACCGGTGAGATCGAGGTGGTGCCCTGTCGCGTGGAGGTGCTGGGCAAGTGTACGAACAATGTGCTGCCCTTCGAGATCAGACAGTCCAGGAATGCGGATGAGAATATCCGTTTGAAATACCGTTATCTGGATCTGCGCAATCCGGAAGTGAAGGACAGGATCCTCTTAAGAAGCCGTATTGTGACGGAACTGCGCCAGCGAATGAACGATCTTGATTTCGTGGAGATCACCACGCCGATCCTGACCTGTTCGTCACCGGAAGGGGCCAGGGACTATCTGGTGCCGGCCAGGAATCATCCCGGGAAATTCTATGCGCTTCCGCAGGCGCCGCAGCAGTTTAAGCAGATCCTGATGGCATCCGGATTTGACCGCTATTTCCAGATCGCTCCCTGTTTCCGGGATGAGGATGCAAGGGCGGACCGTTCCCCGGGTGAGTTTTATCAGCTGGATATGGAGATGGCTTTTGCCTCTCAGGAGGATGTGTTTGACGTGATCGAACAGGTGCTGCCGCCGGTATTCGAGAAGTACGGCACATACGATCAGGCTTCCGCGGCGCCTTTCGTGAGAATACCTTATCTGGAAGCGTTGGAGAAGTACGGCACGGACAAGCCCGACCTGCGCATTGACCTGCTGGTACAGGATGTGACGGAATTGTTCGGACAGTTTGATTTCGCACCGTTCAAGGATCAAGTGATCAAGGCGGTGGTGACGGACGGCTATACGGCTACGAGAAAAGAGATTGATAAGATGTGCGCGGATGTGGAAGTGGAGACCGGCAACAAGGCTTACTGGTTCCGTGTGGACGAGGCCGGCAATTATGTGGGCGGTATCTCCAAGTTCCTTACAGAGCGCAAAGAAGAGGTGGATAAGCTGCTGGGATTAAAGCCGGGCGATTTCGTGGGCGTGACGGCCGGAGACAGGAACGCGGCGGTGAAGACTTCCGGCGTGCTGCGCAGAATGCTGGGCATGAAGTCGGAGGGCCATTTCAGACAGTCCTGCTACGAGTTCTGCTGGATCGTGGATTTCCCCATGTACGAGATCGGGGAGGAGTCCGGAGAGATGGAATTCTGCCATAATCCTTTTTCCATGCCGCAGGGCGGTATGCAGGCGCTGGAGACGATGGAACCGCTTACCATTCTGGCTTATCAGTACGATCTGGTGTGCAACGGCGTGGAGCTGTCTTCCGGTGCGGTCCGTAATCACGACCCGGAGATCATGGTGAAGGCGTTCCGGCTTGTGGGACTGGGTGAGGAAGACGTGAAGGCGAAATTCCCGGCCATGTACAACGCATTCTGCTATGGTGCACCGCCGCATGCAGGCATCGCTCCCGGCGTGGACAGAATGGTCATGCTGTTAGCCGGGGAGGACAGTATCAGGGAGGTCATTCCTTTCCCGATGAACAAGCAGGCCCAGGATATTATGATGGGTGCGCCCGCCGAAGTGGATGCAAGGCAGCTTAAGGACGTGCATATCGAGATCAGGATGCCGAAGGAAGAAAAATAGAATGTAGAATCTAATATAGAATTTTTATGCTCCTTCCTGTCGGGCGGATGGAATGAACCGTCTGACAGGAAGGAGATTTTTTATAAAAGTTGAAAAAAATAGATATTGAATTTTATTGGTTGCCGTGGTATGCTTCTATAAACTTTCAACTTGTAGCTTTTAACCTGTGTTATTCGCATACTTGATTTATCGGCTGTAAAAGCGAACCTCTTGCTTGAAACTTTGTCCGGTTTGTTATATGATTAAGATATATATTTCGACAAAATGATCCCGGAGGGGACGTGCCGGTCAGAGGCGGTGTTTTTCAGTCCTGCGGATTGATGCGGCAAGAGCGGCCCGGGCCGGGAGCAGGTCGAATACAGGAGGTATCATAGATGAGTGAAACATATGTGGAATGTCTGGTGGCCAGGAAACCTTCGGTGATCCTGTCTTTTTTGAAAATACTGCTGATCATGCTGACGGTGGTATTTCTCATGGTGGGAGGGGTGTTCCTTCCCGGTCTGGTGGTGGCGATCATTACCGGCGTTGGTGCGTACTTTGCCACGATGAATGCAAACATCGAGTATGAGTACCTGTATCTGGACAGGGAGATCAGTGTGGACAAGGTGATGGCCAGGAGCCGCAGGAAGAAAGCCAATACTTTTTCGGTTGACAAGATGGAGATCCTTGCTCCGCTCAATTCACACAGACTGGATTCTTACAGGAACCGTAATTCCAAGACGCTGGATTACAGTTCCGGTGTTGCTGCGCAGCCGGAGAGACGGTATATGATGATCTGCGAGGGAGATATGAAGGTTATTTTTGAACCGAATGCGGAGATGATCAAGGCGATTCAGAGCATTGCGCCGCGTAAGGTGTTTACAGATTAATAGGTATGCATGTGATCATGGAAAAGAAATACTGTCAGTTAAGTTAACTGGCAGTATTCTTTACATAAATGTAACTATCGATACTGTTTAAATTTTTTATGGTAAACGCATTAAAAATTTCGTTTACTATAACACAGGAGGAGAGAAGATGGGTCAGATTATTGGCGAAGGAATTACTTTTGACGACGTACTGCTGGTGCCGAGTTATTCCCAGGTGATTCCGAATCAAGTGGACTTGACAACATGGCTTACGAAGAAGATTAAACTGAACATCCCGATGATGAGTGCCGGGATGGATACGGTGACCGAGCACAGGATGGCGATCGCCATGGCCAGACAGGGAGGCATCGGTATTATCCACAAGAATATGTCAATAGAAGCACAGGCAGAAGAAGTCGATAAGGTAAAGCGTTCAGAAAACGGTGTCATCACGGATCCTTTTTCGCTGACACCGGATCATACATTGGCCGACGCGGATGCGTTGATGGCCAAATTCAGGATCTCCGGCGTTCCCATCACGGAGGGCAGGAAGTTAGTCGGTATCATCACAAATCGTGATTTAAAATTCGAAACAGATTTCACCAAGAAAATTAAAGAGTCCATGACGTCGGAAGGGCTGATCACCGCAAAAGTGGGCATCAACCTGGAGGAGGCGAAGCAGATCCTTGCCAAAGCGAGGAAAGAGAAGCTGCCCATCGTGGACGACGATTACAATCTGGCAGGACTGATAACCATCAAAGATATTGAGAAGACGATCAAATATCCGCTTTCCGCCAAGGACAGCCAGGGAAGACTGCTGTGCGGCGCGGGCGTGGGCATTACGGCCAATGTGCTGGACAGAGTGAGCGCGCTTATGGATGCCAAGGTAGACGTGATCGTGCTGGACAGCGCTCACGGCCATTCCGAGAATGTACTGCGCTGTGTGAGAATGATCAAGGAGAAATATCCCGAGGTGCAGGTGATCGCTGGCAATGTGGCTACCGGCGAAGGGACGAAGGCCCTGATCGAGGCGGGAGCAGATGCCGTAAAGGTTGGTATCGGACCGGGTTCCATCTGTACCACACGTGTGGTGGCGGGTATCGGTGTTCCCCAGATCACGGCGATCATGGATTCCTATGCGGTTGCGAAAGAGTACGGTATACCGATTATTGCCGACGGCGGTATTAAGTACTCCGGCGATATGACCAAGGCCATCGCGGCGGGCGGCAATGTTTGCATGATGGGCAGTATCTTTGCCGGATGCGACGAGAGTCCGGGTACGTTTGAACTGTATCAGGGCAGAAAATATAAGGTATACCGCGGTATGGGTTCGATCGCGGCCATGGAGAACGGCAGCAAGGACCGCTACTTCCAGTCCGATGCCAAGAAGCTGGTGCCGGAAGGTGTGGAAGGCCGCGTGGCTTACAAGGGAACCGTGGAGGATACGGTGTTCCAGCTGATGGGCGGTATCCGTTCCGGTATGGGTTACTGCGGTGCATCCACCATTGAGGAATTGAAGCAGAACGGTAAGTTCGTGAAGATCTCGGCGGCATCTCTGAAGGAGAGCCATCCACACGATATTCATATCACGAAGGAAGCGCCGAACTACAGTGTGGATGAATAGAAGACGAAACGGCCGCGCAACATGCGGCCAATGAAAGTCTGGATTTTTGCCCGGAAGGCTCACAGGGAGCGTTCGGTGCGCCTGGAGCGATTCTTCCGGAATAGCGTAGGGTACTGAAAATACAGGGAAGAAAGGCACGGTTATTTATTATATGGAAAAGAAATCTTTGGCGAAGGAGCTTTCCGGCAACAGCTATCCCGGAAGGGGGATCGTGATCGGGAAATCCGCGGACGGGAAATATGCGGTGACGGCTTATTTCATTATGGGAAGAAGCGTAAACAGCAGGAACCGGATCTTCGTGGAGGACGGTACGGGAATCAGAACACAGGCGTTCGATCCTTCCAAACTGGAAGATCCCAGTCTGATCATCTATGCTCCGGTGCGGGTGCTGGGCAATAAGACGATCGTCACCAACGGCGATCAGACGGATACCATCTATGAGCTGATGGACAGGCAGCAGACCTTTGAGCAGGCGCTGCGCACCAGGGAGTTTGAGCCGGACGGGCCAAACTATACGCCGCGTATTTCAGGGATCATGCATCTGGAAAATGGCGGATACAATTACGCCATGTCTATTTTAAAGAGCAACAATGGCGATCCGGCATGCTGCAACCGTTTTACGTTTGCTTACGAGAATCCGCTGGCAGGTGAAGGGCGGTTTATCCATACTTATATGGGGGACGGCAATCCGCTGCCGAGCTTTGAGGGTGAGCCGAAGCTGGTCGGTGTGGAAGGCGATATCGACAGCTTTACGCAGATGATCTGGGAGAATCTGAACGAGGAGAATAAAGTTTCGCTGTTTGTCAGATTTATCGAGATTGAGAGCGGAAAGTATGAGACGCGTATCATCAATAAGAATCAGTAAGAGATCCATCCGGTCGGGCATGCAGCGGTGTATGCCTGCCGGATGATTGTAACAGTGAAGACAAAAGGTGAAACTGTTGCCGGAAGTCAGGACTGAGAAAGGATTGTGAGATTCATGAATGAACTGGAATTGAAATACGGCTGTAATCCGAATCAGAAACCGTCCCGCATTTATATGGCGGACGGCAGTGAGCTGCCGATCAGGGTGCTGAACGGGAAGCCGGGGTACATCAATTTTCTGGATGCTTTTAACGGATGGCAGTTGGTGAAGGAGTTAAAGAAAGCGACCGGGATTCCGGCAGCGGCTTCTTTTAAACATGTGTCTCCTGCGGGAGCGGCGGTGGGCCTGCCGCTTACGGAGGTGGAGAAGAAGATCTACTGGGTGGACGATCTGGATATGGAGTTTACGCCGCTGGCCAATGCCTACGCGAGAGCCAGAGGAGCGGACAGAATGAGCTCCTTCGGGGATTTTATTTCTCTGTCGGATGTGTGTGATGTGGCGACCGCCAGGATCATTAAGCGGGAAGTGTCTGACGGTGTGATCGCACCGGGCTATGAGCCGGAGGCGCTGGAGATCCTGAAGGCGAAGAAAAAGGGCGCTTATAACGTGATCGAGATCGATGAAAGCTATGTGCCTGCACCGACAGAGGTGAAACAGGTATTTGGCATCAGCTTCGAGCAGGGCAGAAACGAATTGAAGATTGATGATGACTTTTTTAACCATGTCGTGACGGAAGCAAAGGAGCTGCCGGAGCAGGCGAAGATCGATCTGGCGATCGCCATGATCACGCTGAAATATACGCAGTCCAATTCCGTATGTTATGTGAAGGGCGGACAGGCTATCGGTATCGGGGCCGGGCAGCAGTCCAGGATCCACTGCACGAGGCTGGCGGGATCCAAGGCGGACAACTGGTTCCTGCGGCAGGCGCCTAAGGTGCTTGGCCTGCAGTTTGTGGACGGCATCGGACGGGCCGACAGAGATAATTCCATCGATCTGTATATCGGTGAGGATTACATGGACGTGCTGGCGGACGGCGCATGGCAGAAGATCTTCAAGGTGAAGCCGGAAGTCTTTACGGCGGAAGAGAAGAGGGAGTGGCTGAATGAGATGACTGATGTGGCGCTGGGGTCTGACGCATTCTTCCCCTTCGGTGACAACATCGAGCGTGCCCACAGAAGCGGTGTGAAATATGTGGCGCAGCCGGGCGGTTCCGTGCGCGATGATAATGTGATCGCGACCTGTGACAAGTACGGTATGACCATGTGCTTTACGGGAATCAGACTGTTCCATCATTAAAACAGGAAACAGCAGAACAAAGTAAAACAGGATAAATGAAATGCCGTTGCATGGAGATATTTCTTCATGCAATGGCATTTTTCAGTGGTTATGGTCTTGATTTCAGTTGTATGAGCGATCTTTTTCCCGTTTTATAAGCGAATCGCCTCGCCGGTAAATGGATGAGATTTTTCGAACAGGGACGCTTCATTGCTGATCGCTTCGGGGGTTTTTGCGTCAAAATATTCTCTCTGCCATTTTGTATAGTCGAATTTTTCGCGGATAATAATGGAAATGAATTGTTCTGCTTCTATACTTCCCAGATGCTGCGTCAAACATTTCATCCCCTTGTTCATAATTTCAGTCATGCTTTCCATCATATAGCGTTTCCTCCATTTCTATAATGAATTCGATCGGTGAAACCATCTTTATTGCTTCGCTTTTATATTTTAGTAATCGCTTATCGGTAGAGATAAAGTATTCACATTTTGCATAAACTGCGGAAGCTACATGACAGGCATCTTTAAATTTGACCCCGGTCTGCATGATTTCAGCAGCTTTTGCTTCTATAAGCATTTTACGTTCGTCACCTACATATGCGTAAGTATTTTCACGAATAAAGTCTAAAATTGTATTGCGACGCATTTCAAATGGATTATTGCTGCATTCATATCGCAGCATATATGATGTGATTAATTTAAGTTTCTTATCCCTGATCAAGGCCTGGATATGCAGCTTGGATTGTGTTTCCAGAAATATTTTCAGTTGGCTTTGATCGTCGTATGGTCTGTTATAGCAGCACATATCGAGATAAATTTTCAATGGTTTCACATCACTTCCAACGATTGACATATGATCGTTAAAGATAATAAGTTGATTATGAGATAATTTTATCATAAATGTGCATATAAATCATCTTTATTTTTGGGAGTGAGTCTGGTTTGTATGACTATATGATATGATGAAAGAAATCAGAGATTTTTCAGGAAGTTGGCCACGCAGAAAATACACATATAATTTGATTTTTCAAGCCGATAGTGTTATTATTTTAACGATGGGTCTGCCAAAAAGTGAATCTGCTTACAGGAGTCTGCGAAGCAGATCCCGCAAAGTTAATTTGCGAAGCTGATTTACTTTTTTTACAAGGCAGCAGTACGATGATAAAACAAAGGAGTGGAAGGGAAAATGAGTAAGAGTTTTGAGGATTTGTTATCAAAAGTGTCCGAGTGCAGCGTCAAGAAAGTGGCGGTAGCGGTTGCACAGGACAGCGCCGTGCTGGAGGCGGTAGCGGCAGCGAAGGAGAGGAACATTGCCGAGGCGGTTTTGGTCGGCGACGCAGATAAGATCAGGGAAGTGGCGGCAGCAGACAACGTGGATATCAGCGGCTTCGAGATCATCGACGAGAAGGACGATTATACGGCGGCCCTTAAGGCGGTGGAACTGGTACACCAGGGGAAGGCTGACATGTATATGAAGGGCCTGATCGACACCAAGTCTTTCTTAAAGAGCGTGCTGGATAAGGAAGTAGGTCTGAGAACCGGCAAGGCATTATCCCATGTGTGCGTGTTTGAGGTAGAGGGCGTGGATCATCTTCTTTTCCTGTCAGACGTGGCTTTCATGACCTATCCGACTCTGGAAGATAAGGTACATATCATCGAGAATACAGTGGACGTCTGCCATGCATGCGGCATTCCGAATCCCAAGGTAGCGCCGCTGGCAGCAGTGGAAGTTGTCAATCCCAAGATGCCGGTAACCGTTGAGGCGGAAGAATTGACGAAAATGTGTGAAGAGGGCAAACTTACAGGCTGTATCGTAGACGGACCGCTCTCCTTGGACTTGGCTATCGATCCGGAAGCGGCGAAGCATAAAGGGGCAGAAGGAAGAAAGATCGTTGGTGATGCGGACGTGCTTCTTTTCCCGGATATCCACGCGGGCAATCTGGTATACAAGTGTCTGGTACACACGGCGAAGGTGAAGAACGGCAATATCCTGACAGGAACAAAGGCTCCGGTCATCCTCACTTCCCGTTCTGACGATTTTGAGACGAAGGTGAATTCCCTGGCGCTGGGCGCAGTTATGGCGGAAGCGCTGTCCAAGATGAATTAATATCGAAGGTAATGCAGGAAACAGCAGACTGTATGACACAGGAGGTAAAATAACATGTCAGTAAAAAGTTTGATCATTAATCCGGGTTCCACTTCCACCAAGATCGGTGTGTTTGAGGATGAGACCCTTTTGTTTGAAGAGACACTGCGGCATTCCACGGAAGAGATCGCACAGTATGCATCCATCGTGGATCAGAAGGATTTCCGTAAGGATATTATCGTGAATCTGTTGAAAGAGAAGGAGTTCGATATCAACTCCCTGAATATGGTAGTAGGCCGCGGCGGTATGTTAAAGCCGATCCCGGGCGGTACCTATGCAGTCAGCGATGACCTTCTGGAAGATCTGAAGATCGGTAAGCAGGGACAGCACGCCTCCAATCTGGGCGGTATTCTGGCGAGAGAAATCGGGGATTCCATCGGTGCACCGTCTTATATCGTGGATCCCGTGGTAGTTGACGAGCTGGAACCCATCTCCAGATATTCCGGCGTTCCGGAGCTTCCCAGAACCAGTGTGTTCCATGCACTGAACCAGAAGGCGGTAGCGAAGCGTTTTGCCAAGGAGAACGGCAGGGATTACAGCGCACTGAATCTGGTGGTCGTACATATGGGCGGCGGTGTTTCCGTGGGAGCACACAGACAGGGCAAGGTAGTGGATGTGTTTAACGCACTGGACGGCGACGGCGCTTTTTCACCGGAGAGAGCGGGAGCAGTGCCCAGCGGAGCGCTGATCAGGATGTGTTTCTCCGGAGAGTATACCGAGAAGGAAGTCTATAAGAAGATCGTAGGCGGCGGCGGTTTCAATGCTTACTGCGGCACCAACGACATGCGCGACGTAGATAAGATGGTGGACGACGGCGATGCGAAGGCGGAGGAAGTGCGCGCTGCATTCATCAGGCAGGTGGCGAAGGATATCGGTTCCATGGCATGTGTTCTGGAAGGCAAGGTAGACCAGATCGTTGTTACCGGCGGTATCGCATACGATGAGGCGGTGGTAGACGGACTGAAAAAGCAGGCAGGCTGGATCGCTCCCATGACCGTATATCCCGGTGAGGACGAACTGCTGGCGCTGGTACAGGGCGGACTGCGCGTGCTGAACGGGGAAGAGGCAGCGATGGTATACTAAGGCAGGAAAGTATGCCGGATAAATAGAGATAGACAGGGTGTGAAGCCGTTGCAGTGAAGGCGGTCTTTACACCCTTTTTATTGTTATGCATTCTAAGAGACAGGACAAGGCCTGGGTATTTACTATGAAAGTCTTCGACTTTCACAGCATGGATGGCCATGCGGCCTGCCAAGCGACAGGCTGAGCATGATGTAAGTTTACTATGAAAGTCTTCGACTTTCACAGCATGGATGGCCATGCGGCCGGCCCGACGGCAGGCTGGATGTAAGTTTACTGTACTGACTTCGTGAAAGAGCAGGAGTTGAAAGGATTTGTGATGGTAAGTTCACAGGATAAACT
>VSOD01000112.1 GCA_009774655.1 Lachnospiraceae bacterium | reverse complement strand
GCACCGCACATGTACCGGCAGCCTGCCGCCGTACCTGTCATCGGCACGCTCGCACAGCAGATTGAACAACTGCGTATTCCTCAGATAGATCAACGCGTTGAAGTAAGAGTTCCACTGGCCTACCGCCGTCCACAGGGCGATAACTGCCAGCACTGCCTTGGAAAGCGGGATCACGATCTGGAAAAAGAATCCCAGATTCCCGCAGCCGTCGATCTGCGCCGCCTCCCACAAGTCACCCGGTATACTGTTGTTAAAGAATGTCCTGGCGACGATAATATAATACGTGATAACGGAAAACGGAAGCACCATCACCCAGAAATTATCCAGCAGGCCGAAATCCTTCACGATCAAATACGTCGGGATCAGACCGCCCGTAAAAAACATGGGAATCAGATAAAACACGGTAAACAGCTTCCTGCCGCACAGATCCTTCCGCGAAAGAGCGTAGGCCGTCGGCACATTCACCACCAGGGAAATGACCGTTCCCAGCGCGGCATACAGAATCGTATTCTTATAGCCTACCCACAGCTGGGAATATTCCAGCAGCTTCTGATATCCCTTAAAAGTAATGCCCTTGGGCAAAAGCACGATGTTGCCCGCAGACACATCCGCAGGGTTACTGAAGGATGCGATCACGATAAAATACATCGGGTACAGCATGACGATCACAATGATCGTGGAAATCGTATACAGGAAAAAGTCAAAAATCTTATCGGTTCTGGATTTCTGCACTTTGACGCCTGTCATCATCTCATCATTTTTCTTTGACATCTCTTTTCTCTCCTCCTCTTTACACTCTTCTTATCCCACACTTAGAGTAACGACGTGTCACTCATTTTCTTCGAAATATAGTTCACGCTTATCAGAAGGATCAGGTTGATGATATTGTTGAAAAGCCCGATCGCCGAAGAAAGGCTGTACTGGCTGCTCACGAGACCCATCTTGTAGACATAGGTGGATATGATCTCACTGGCACTGCTGTTCAACGTATTCTGCAGCAGATAAACTTTCTCGAAACCGACACTCATCACACTGCCCGTGCGCAGGATGAACATCACCGTTGCCGTGGGCAGCAGCATCGGAATATCAATATTCACAAGCTTCTGCCATTTGTTGGCGCCGTCCATGGTGGCCGCTTCATACAGCGAAGGATCTACGGCGGAGAGTGCCGCGATATACAGGATGCTGTCCCATCCTACATGCTGCCAGGCTTCCGTCCATACATAGATGCTGGAAAAGGCGCTGGCCTGCCCCATCAGATTCGGCATCTGGATCCCGATAAATCCAAGCAGTTTGGCTATGATGCCCTGACTGGGAGAAAGAAACAGAATGATCATACCGCACATGACCACCGTGGAGATAAAATGCGGCAGATAGGTTGACACCTGGAAAAACTTCTTAAACCGCTTCGCCATCATCTGGTTGCACATCAGCGCCAGTATGATCGGCAGCGGGAACGTGACAACAATACTATACAGGCTGATGATCAGCGTGTTTTTGATCGTCGTCCAGAACTGATAGGAATTAAAGTACTGCTGGAAATATTTAAATCCCGCCCAGGGGCTCCCCATGATACCCTTGGCAGGCGTGAAATCTTTAAATGCGATCACAACCCCGTACATGGGAAGATACGTGAATAGAAGCATGATGATAAAAGATGGAGCAAGCAGCAGATACAGTGTTCCGCTTTTCCTGATCCGTTTTCCCAGACTGACCTGGTTCGGTTTGATAGCTGTTTTTGTTCTTCCTGACACTTTTTTACCACTCCCTTTAGTCTTTATTTGTTCATTTTTGCAGCACATGTTCCAAAATGACAAGTATTATTGTACAGTTTTTCTTAAATTTGCTCTATAAAATCTACGAACAGTTCATGACAATAATCTGGTATTTTTTATATGACTCCCTACGGGACAGCTGTTTTTTGTTAGTCGGGAACAGATTTTTGACATTTTGCACAATGTAAAAAACCCCGGAGCCGGCAAATGCAATTTCCTGTCCCGCGCTCCGAGGTTTTTGTCATGATATTGTTTAATTCTTTCGTGCCGCTTTTATCCCCCACCGTTTTTCTGTATCCTGCTCCGGTATTCTCCCGGCGTACATCCCGTATAATCCCGGAACGTCTTGGAGAAATAAGAGAAATTGCTGTACCCTACTTCCATTGCGATCCTGCTTACCGCCATTCCGGAATGCCGCAGATACTCCTGCGCCTTCTGCATCCGGCAGGAAGCCACATAACTTGGGATCGATGTTCCTGTAGTACTCATAAAAAGTTTGGAGATATAATCCTCTGACAAAAACACCATACCCGCCAGCGTCTTCCGCGACAGATCCTCCTTCAGATGATCCTCTATGTACCGCTTCATCCGCTCCACCACATTTTCCTGCCTGTTGTCAAGACGGCACAGCCCCGCCGCCTTATCCCAGATATAACGGATAAACGCCTCCATATCGGGCAGCGTCATCACCGACTTCTCGTAGTAACCGTCAAACTCCCTGCCGTCAAAGACTCTGGCAATCAGCAGATCCTGTCTGTCAAAATACCGGTAGATCATCTGCATCATTTCCTTCCGGAAACGTTCCAGCACGGAAACCGTAACCTGATGATCCTCCCACAGGCGGCGGATAAATGCCAAAACCTTCTTTTCCACCTCCCGCACCGTATCCGCGTCTACCATTTCCTGTTCCCATTCCTTCCACGGCGCCGTGAGTGCTTTCACATCCTTCTTCACCCACTCGCTCTCCCGCACCAGACCGTCATCCCCGGGAACCGCTTCCTGCTCTATCCATTCCAGATATTTCCTTCTCTCATGCAGCTCCGCTTCCGGACAGTCTCTTCCTATGTAAATACAGATCCGCATGGAAAGCGTCCGTTCCAGACACTGCCGATAGGCGGATACGGCCTCACCCATGCCGCCCGCCTCAAAGATCAGGAACCACTCGCTGTCACATCTTCTGACCACCGCCTCCAGCCTGCCGGCAGATTCCTCCCGCTCGAAAAATTCCTCCGTCACATTCCGCACGATAAAATGATTCAATGTGACGTCTCTGGTCTTCTGCTCCACACCCGGAAAGATCCGCAGAAGATGCAGACACACCCTGCGCTCCGGATTATAGATTCCTTCCTGTCTGGCCCGCTCCAGCCACGCCCCGTTCCACGTCTCCTGCAAAAGATACGTCTTCCAGAACAGATGCCTTTTCTCTTTCCGGTCTTCCTTCTCCAGCACCTGCCGCCTGCCGCGTATGTCCTTTACGAGCGCCGCCAGCACCTCTTCCATCTCACTGTTGGACACCGGCTTCAAAAGATAGTTGCTGGATTTGAGGTTGATCGCTTTCTGCGCATACGCAAAGTAGGCGTAACTGCTTAAGAACACACATTCCACCGGCAGATCACGCCCCCGCACCCATTCCAGAAGCTCCAGGCCGCTCCCCTGCGGCATCTCAATATCGGACAGCAGAATATCCACCGGCGCTTCCTCCAGAATCTTCATGGCCTGTCTGACATTGTTTGCCGTCAGCACACTCTCGATCCCGATCCGTTCCCAGCCGATCCCCTTCGCCAGCTTCTCCACCACCAGCCTGTCATCATCCACGATCAATATGCATATACTCATCTTACATACCCCTGTATATCCTGTTGTGCCGCTGTACCTCAGCACCTCATAGTACCGTCTTTATTCATTTGTAATAAACCTCTCTATAACACAACTGTGCGGTTTATTCCGGTTATCCTTGTCATAATTCACCCCGACCAGCAAAATCTCCCCTGCATACCCTTCCAGCGCCCGCGGATATTGTCTGTCCCTGATCTGCTGTATGGCTGCATCTGCAGATCCGCCGTATTTTAGTTCTATGATGAGGGCCGGCTTTTGGACCATGGGCAGCGGCAGGAACACCACATCTGCAAATCCATGACCTGCGGGCATCTCCCGAACCATCCTGTAATCTTTCCTGGCACTGTAATAAGCGAGACTGATCGCGCAGCAAAGCGTATTCTCATCATTATAAGTCAGGATCGAAGCCACCTCCGTATGCGCTCTGTCAAGCCCTGCCGCAACACTTTCCGCATCCAGTCGCAGCGTGTCCTCCAGCAGCCTGTCCGATGCTTTCAGAATCCGCATGACCTCTCCCCATCCGCCTACGCTCATAGCATTTTCAAATTCCCCGGCTATTTCCCGATTCGGGATAAACGTCTCTTTCTTCTCGGCATCATAACCAAGATACCCAAGATGAATCAACAGCGTCAGCACGTCGTCTCTGGTCCTAAACGTACACATGTCATTCTGAAAACTGTGCGTATTGACACTGATTCGTTCCCCTCCCAGCATCCGTACAATATCCGACCGCAGACCGTCAAAATCCATTTCCATATAGACTTTCAACGCCTCATAGGTCTCCGTGGAAATCCAATAATCGGAAAAGTACCGGGACTTCATCGCCGCCACAACAGACCGCGGATTATACACATGTTTAAACCGCCGGAACTGATACCCGTCATACCAGCTGCCGGTCTCGGCAAAATCCATATCATACTGTCTGCACAGCTCCTTTACCTCTCCTTCCGTAAAACCCGTATATTCCTCAAAAATACTCTGATCCGTCATGGAATATTCCCAGAACATATTCAGAGCGGAATGCTGACCGTATTTTTTCACAGGGAGAATACCCGTCACATAAGCCAGCGCCACATAGGGCTGATCCTTCAATAAATTGCGCAGAAAATCAAGATACTGCTTCTGCAGACACTCTTCCTCCTGCCGCTCACGCATCACACAGTCCCATTCATCAATCAGAAAAATAAATTTCTTACCGGTATCGGCATAAATCTGTTCCAAAGCGGCTGCAAGGATCGTCTCCTGATCTGAAAAAAAATCCCCATATTCTTTACGGATGTCGCCAAGCACTGCCTGCTCCAGATATTCCGTAAAATCCTGTTTCTTTGCCCGTATCAGAAAATGCTGCATATTCAGAAATATCACATCAAACCGGTTTATATAGTCTGCAAAAGCAGGATCGCTTTCTATTTTCATACCGCTGAAAAGCTCTCTGGAATCACATCCCCTGCTGTAGTAGGCCGCAAGCATCCGCAGTGCCATGGACTTGCCAAAACGTCTCGGCCTGCTGACACAGATAAATTTTTGTTCTGTATTCAAATATTGATTCGTATAGGCGATCAGCCCGGTCTTATCTACATATATCTCCGAATGGATCGCTTCCGCAAAACCGTCATTTCTCGGATTCAGATAAACTCCCATACAACACTGCCTCCCCAACCGATCTCTTCTGCTCTGATCCTGTTACAGTACAGATACATTATTCTATTATTTTATCATGGAAATACGCACACTTCCACTAAAACCACCTTAAAGGGTGTAATCCCGTAACAGCTCATAAGAAAAAGGCACCCAGACGTCTAAGCCTGAGTGCCATAAAGTATTGCTTCCTTCTTATCTTTTTTCACACTTACACATCAAAACAACTACCACCCACAAACTCCCTGCACAGGGAATTCTTCGGCAGCTCCTCGCTGCTGACGCCCAGGAAATATTCCAGGAATTTCAGCAGCCGCTTGGCCTCGTGGTAACCCGGCTCACCCTTCCTGATATTGAAGAGCAGCGGCTCCGCATACTGCTTGATCACGGCCAGCTCATAGGTCATGGCGGAATTGAACATGGCGTCCGCATCCTCCTGGAAGGGGAATATGTACTTCTCCTCTCCCCGTCTCACAGAAGGCCACATGGCGATGGTCTTATCCGCCGTCGTCCCTCTTGTGCGGGCATCCCGCACCATACGGCGCAGCAGACGCCCGTCGGTGGTCGGAATCCTGTTATGTTCATCCACGTTCAGACAGGTGAGCGCGCTGATATAGATCTTGAATTTGCTCTCCGCGGGCAGAGTATAGGACATCTTCTCATTGAGCCCGTGGATTCCCTCAATGACCAGAATATCATCCGGTCCCAGCGTCGTGATCTTACCGCGGTACTCACGCTTGCCGGTCTTGAAATTAAAGCTCGGCAGCTCCACGCTCTCTCCCTGCAGGAGCCTGCTCATATCCGTATTAAACTGCTCCACGTCAAGCGCCTCCAGGCACTCGTAGTCCGGCTTGCCCTCATCGTCAAGCGGCGTCTTATCGTGGTTCAGATAGTAATTGTCAAGCCCGATGGGATGCGGTTTCAGCCCGTAGGTACGCAGCTGTATGGACAGCCTGTGGGAGAAGGATGTCTTTCCGGACGAAGAAGGCCCGGCGATCATAACGAATTTCACCCCTTCCCGTCTGGCGATATCCCGCGCGATCTCACCGATCCTGCGCTCCTGCAGCGCCTCCTGCACAAGGATCATATCGGAGATATTGCCCTGACAGATCTGGTCGTTCAAGTCGCCCACCGTATCGATCCCCATCTCCCGGTTCCAGTCACTCGTCATCATCAGCGTCTGGAACAGTTTCTTCTTCGGCACGAACGTCGGCAGCTTCTCCGGATCTTCTTTCTCCGGCAGAAGCAGGATCATCCCGTCCTCATAGGGGAACAGGTCAAAGCATCTGATATAGCCTGTACTGGGCAGCATATAGCCATAGTAATAATCGTAATAATCGCCCATACAGTACACGTTGATATTGGAGCTTCTGCGGTAGCGGAACAAAGAAACCTTATCTTTCATGCCAAGCTCCCTGAACAGTGCCACCGCCTCCTCGGCAGGATAGGACTTCTTGGTCACCAGCAGATCCATATCCGCCAGCTCTCCCATACGATCCTTCACCTTCTCAATGGTTGCCGCATCCATCTTCATGCCGCCCCGGAACGCACAGTAATAACCCGGGCCGATGGTAAATTCCACCTTCGTATTGACCGCCATCTCCATGCCTGCCACATCCTTGATGGCCTTCATCATCAGCATGATCGCCGACCGCACATAGGTCTTATGTCCGATATCATTTTCATAGGTAATAAATTTCAGTTCGCAGTCACGGCTGACCCGCTTCATCAGCTCCTGTATCTTGCCGTTGATCTCCACAAGCGCGATCTGACTGGTACACTCATTCTGATACTGCTCCGCGATCAGCTCATACTGCACACCATCCTCATAGAATCTGTCTTTGCCGTTAATCTTGATCGTAACCATAAGACCCCCTCTTTCTTTTCCTGTTTTGTCAGCTTCCGCAGCCGGCTCCCCGTAAGGCGATTGCTTTCGCCCTCCTGCATTCCGCCAGAAGCGTCTCCACTTCCGCATACCGCATCCTTCTCTTGTCACAGTCCAGCCCCTGCCCCTGCAGGCGGTCGAGAATCTCTGTATAGACCCTCTCTTCTTTCTGCAGAAAAGCCAGCAGCGTACTGTCTCCCCGCTGCAGCAGAAAACCGCCGTAACGATCGTATAGTTTACATAACTCCACCCGCTCCATGCCCTGTATCCCGCTGCGCTCCGCATCTGCAGCCGGCTTTTGCCATCCGGGCTCACCTGAACGCCTGCTTTCTTCGGCATCCTCCACCCCCAAACAGCCTGCTTCCGGCACCGCCCGCATCATCGGATAGAACTTTCCGTCTTCCTCCACCATCTTCTCATCCGTGATCCGCAGCCCCTGCTCTCTCAGCCATGTGCGAAACTGCCTGATCTCCGACTGGGGCTGCAGGATCAGCTCTGTGAAGGAATCCGTCTTCGTCTTCTCATCACCCAGAATATGCATCATCAGCCTGCCGCCCATACCGGCACAGATCAGGCTGTCGGCTTCCCCGATTTCATAATTATGTAAACCATCCGACAATCTTGTCTCGATCAAAGACTCCAGACCGCGCTGTGCCACATGCCTGCCGGCGGCCCCCAGCGGCCCGACTCTGACATCCATCGCCAGCACCCGCGGACTGACGTTCTGCTCGACCAGCCAGATCGACACAAAGCCGTGGTCGCACCCCACGTCGCAGACCCGGCTGCCCGGCGTGACCATGGAAGCCACTGCCCGTAATCTCTCCGATAATATCACCGGTCCCATCAATCCAGATAATCCTTTAACTTGCGGCTTCTGCTGGGATGCCGCAGCTTACGCAGCGCCTTAGCCTCGATCTGGCGGATACGCTCTCTGGTCACATTGAACTCCTTACCCACTTCCTCCAGCGTCCTTGCGCGCCCGTCGTCTAAGCCAAACCGCAGGCGCAGCACCTTCTGTTCTCTCTCCGTCAGCGTGCCTAACACTTCCATCAGCTGTTCCTTTAACAGGGTAAAAGCGGCAGCGTCCGCCGGCACCGGCACATTGTCGTCCTGTATAAAATCGCCCAGATGGCTGTCTTCCTCCTCACCGATGGGCGTCTCCAAAGATACCGGCTCCTGTGAAATCTTTAAGATCTCCCGCACACGCTCTACCGGCATACTCATCTGCTCCGCGATCTCCTCCGGGGTAGGTTCCCGCCCCAGTTCCTGCAGCAGCTGTCTGCTCACACGGATCAGCTTGTTGATGGTCTCCACCATATGCACCGGAATGCGGATCGTCCTCGCCTGATCCGCAATCGCCCTGGTGATGGCCTGACGGATCCACCAGGTCGCATAGGTCGAAAATTTATAGCCTTTACGGTAATCGAACTTCTCCACGGCCTTGATCAGACCCAGATTGCCTTCCTGGATCAGATCCAGAAAGAGCATTCCACGGCCCACATACCGCTTTGCGATACTGACAACAAGACGCAGATTAGCCTCCGCCAGGCGCTTCTTCGCATCCTGGTCGCCCATCTCCATCTTCTTGGCCAGCTCGATCTCTTCCTCCGCATTCAGAAGCGGCACCTTACCGATCTCTTTCAGGTACATCCTCACCGGATCTTCGATACTGATGCCGTCCGGCACGGACAGATCGATATTCTCTACGTCAACTTCGTCCTCCTCACTTAAAATAATCTCCTCGTCATCCACATCATCGTCGTCGGAGATCCGAAGCACATCCACATTATTCTGTTCCAGCGTCTCCAGGATCTTGTCAAACTGATCCTCCTCCAGCGTCATTCCCTGAAAAAAGTCGTTGATCTCCTGATATTCCAGAACATTCTTTTTCTTCTTGGCAGCCGCCAGGAGCTCCTTAAGGCGCTCTTCAAACTTTGCCTGTACATTTTCGTCCATATATGGCCCATCCTTCCTATGTTTCAAGTAAAAAATTTATATCTATGTGAAAACCAAATCAACTGTGTTTTGCGAATAGCTTGCCCGTATTACAGGGAAATATGCGTTTTGCTAAGTTCTTCCAGCGCTTTTTTGCCCGCGATCACCTGACTTAAGGCGTTCATATCGCTCCCCATCCTGCCGGAATAGTATTCAAAACTGTTCTTCTTCACGGCATAGATGATATCATGGAACGCCTTCTCCCGTTCCTTCGGGGTCGTGATCTCCTGCAGCTGTGTGTTGAAGATTTCCGCCACGGCCCGCTGCTCCTGCTCATCCTCGAAGGTGCTGACGATCGCCGCCGGCTGAAAGATCCCCTTCTCCAGATCCGTAAAAAGCCTCTCCGCCACCTCCTTGTAGAGAGGTTCCGTAAAATCTGCCGCCGCGATATAGGGCCTGATCTTCGGATACAGCGCAGGCTCCTCCGTGATCCACGTCAGCAGCAGGCGCTGGGATCGCTTCGTATTCTCCTCCGGCGTATTTTTACGGGCAACGGTGCTCTTTGGCCGTACCGCCGGCTGCACCAGCCCTGTCCTGGCCGCATAACCGCTCACCAGCCTGCGCAGATTGTCGAAACCGATGTGGTATTTCTGCGCCACCGCTTCGATATAATTCTCCCGCTCCACCTCTTCCTCGAAGCCGCACAGCTTCTTCGCGATCTCCCGGTGAAAATTCGTCCTGGACTCCGGATCCTCCATTTGATAGTCCCGTTCCAGTATGCTCAGTTCAAAGAAAAAACTGTTCTGCGCCTGGCTGATCCGCTCTTCAAAAGCCTCCGCTCCCAGATTCTTCATGAATTCGTCGGGATCTTTGTAAGGCTTCATGTCGATCACCCGGCCCCGGAGACCGGATTCCTTCAAAATGCCGATGGCCCGCATAGCCGCGTTCACCCCCGCGCCGTCGCTGTCGTAGGCCAGCAGCACGTCTTCCGTATACCGCCGCAGCAGACTGGCCTGCCCGGTCGTAAAGGCCGTGCCCAGAGAGGCCACCGCCTGCGTGAATCCCGCCTGATGCATGGCGATCACATCCATGTAGCCCTCACAGAGGATGATATTGCCTTTCCGTGACGTGCGGGCGAAATTCAGTCCGTACAGGTTGCGGCTCTTGTCAAAGATCATGGTCTCCGGCGAGTTCAGATACTTGGGCTTCGCATCTCCCATCACCCGGCCGCCGAAGCCGATCACACGATGATTGCCGTCCTGGATCGGAAACATCACCCTGTTCCAGAACTTATCGTGGACGCCCCGCTTCTCGTCAACTCCAGCAGCCCGGATTCCTGCAGCAGCTCATGCGGCTAGCCCCTTGCCCG
>VSOD01000111.1 GCA_009774655.1 Lachnospiraceae bacterium | reverse complement strand
TCGCGCTGGATGTGAGCGCGGGCGATATCTGTGAAAAGGGTGTGGGCGAGGGTTACGATTACAACTCGGATAACTGGGACGTGACGGAATACTATAATACGGACAATGTATACTGCTGCACGTACCAGGAGGAGATATCCGGTTATATGGCGGGATACGCGGCTGTCAAACTGGGGTATAAGCATCTTGGATTCCTGGGCGGCATGTCCGTACCGGCCGTTACCCGTTTTGGCTACGGCTATGTGCAGGGCATCAATGATGCGGCGAAGGAGCTGGGAATCGCCGGGGAAGTGGAAGTTGAGTATGTGTGCGGCGGCCAGTTCTACGGCGACGCGGACATTACGGGAGCGATGGACACCTGGTATGGAACAAAGGGTGTGGAAGTCGTATTTGCCTGCGGCGGCGGTATCTTTACTTCCGCAGCCGAAGCGGCAGTCAAAACCGGCGGTAAGGTGATCGGTGTGGATTCCGATCAGGCGCCGATCATCGACCAGACGCAGGAAGGGCTGACGGTCACCTCCGCCATGAAGGGACTCTCCACCACGGTAAATACGGTGCTTACCGACATTCAGGACGGCAAGTGGTCGGATTACGCGGGCAAGATTGACAATCTGGGAATGGTTTCCGAGATCCCGGAGGAGAATTTTGTGCAGCTTCCTACAGCAAGCACGCAGTGGGGAGACGGCTTTACGGAAGAGGATTACAAGACGCTCGTGAAAGCGATCTATAACGGAGAAGTTAAGATCTCCAATGATATTTCGGCGGTATGGAATTTATTATGGACTATGACCTTTACAGGACGACGCTGCGGGCCATGACAAACTGCACGGTGGTGAAGATCTCCCGGGTCATGTTTGAGAAATGGATGTATTCCGACATAAGGGCCATGAAATACGAGGCCAAGCAGGTAGGGGAATATCTGCTGGAAGAGGGACGAAACAGCCGGCTGTTCCTTTTTATGCAGGGGGCGGACAGACTGGCGCTGCTGCTTGTGGAACGTTACGAGAAATACCAGAAGAACGACTGTCTGCATATGAAAGGCAGTCAGCGCGATCTGGCTGATGTGACGGGACTGTGCGTGAAGAGCATCGGCAGAGGGATCAAAAAGTTTATGGAGGACGGCCTTTTGACAAAAGAAGGCAAGCAGATCGTGATCAACAGACAGCAGTACGAAGGACTGAAGCGGATGGTGTCGGAAAAGGTCGATCTGGAGTAGGGGCTGTCGAAGAGCAGCCGGAGATGTGGTAATTTAGAATGTTTCAAAATGGAGGTTAAGAATGAGTAAGATTTATGATAAACTGGAAGTGTGCATGAAGAGCATCAGGAAACAGACGGACTTTAAGCCGGAGACGGCGCTGATTCTGGGATCGGGGCTGGGAGACTATGCGGATGAGATACGCATCGAGCAGACCGTTGCCTATACGGAGATCGAAGGGTTTCCCGTTTCGACGGTGGCGGGCCATAAAGGAAGGTTCGTATTCGGCTACGTGAAAGAGACGCCGGTGGTCATCATGCAGGGAAGAGTGCATTACTATGAAGGGTATCCCATGGCTGACGTAGTGCTGCCCACAAGACTGATGGGACTTATGGGGGCGAAGAAGCTGATCCTGACCAATGCGGCCGGCGGCGTGAATCCTGACTATCGGCCGGGAGATTTCATGCTGATCACGGATCATATCACGACGGGCGTGCCCAGCCCGCTGATCGGCGCCAATGCCGATGAACTGGGCGTAAGATTCCCGGATATGAGTGAAGTATACAGCCTGCGGATGCGCGGGATCATAAAGCAGGAAGCGGCAAAGCTGGGCATCGGACTGAGAGAGGGCGTCTACGTGCAGCTGACCGGACCGGCCTATGAGACGCCTGCGGAAGTCCGTATGTGCAGAGGCTGGGGAGGCGACGCAGTGGGCATGAGTACGGCCTGCGAGGCGATGGCGGCCAGACATATGGGAACGGAAGTATGCGGTATTTCCTGCATCACCAATCTGGCGGCCGGCCTGTCGAGTGCACAGCTGGACCATAAGGAAGTGCAGGAGACGGCGGACCGGGTGGCCGGGCAGTTCAAGGCGCTGGTCACGGCAGTGGTAAGCAGCATATAACGATATGTAGAGATATAGCGATATATAGTGATGTGCAGCCATATGCAGCAGCATACGGCGTGAATGCAGTGCCGATCAAGGCGGATGACATTAATAGTTGTACTGAAAGTTCCTGTGTAAATTTTCGAGGATATTTTTTGGTGTGCAAATTCAGAAAGGAAGGCGCGGGGGACTATACTGCGAGTTCTGAATTTGAACAAAAAAGATCGAAATATTTGCACAGGATTTTTTCGGTACGGAATATCAGGGAGGTATGTATGGAACAGACGCTGCTGCCGGTGTCGGTGCTGTGCCATCATGCGCTGGTGGATGGACGACATATCGGGGATTTCTACAGGTATCTGGAGGAGGAGATGGTTTTTTTGTGTGATCATAACTAAGGATTGCGGCTGGAGCAATCATTGAGTATACTTATAGTAAACGACATAACAGATTGTTGGCTGTAAAGTTAAAGAAGAAACCGGAAAGGAGGTACGGACATGGCAAGGACGGTGAGCATCGGGAATCAGGATTTTGAGAGCCTGCGGCTGAAAAACAGCTTTTATGTGGATAAGACAGGCTTCATCCGTGAATGGTGGGAATCGGAAGATGTGGTGACGCTGATCACTCGCCCCAGGCGCTTCGGGAAGACTTTGACCTTGAATATGCTGGAGAAGTTTTTTTCGGTCGAGTATGCCGGCAGGGCGGATCTGTTTGATGGGCTGGCTATCTGGAAGGAAGAGAAGTACCGCAGTCTGCAGGGGACATATCCGGTACTCATGGTCAGCTTTGCGGATGTCAAAGAGAACACGTTTGCACAGACCAGAAAAGCCATGTGCCGTATTTTGCGGTTTTTATATGATAAATTCAGTTTTTTGCTGGAAGGAGATTTGCTGAGTGAGAGTGAAAAGAAAGATTTCCGGAAGATCTCTGCAGAGATGGAAGATAATGAGGCGTCATTTTCTTTGAAGATGCTGTCACTTTATCTCTCCCGCTATTATGGGAAGAAGGTGATCATCCTTCTGGATGAGTATGATACTCCCATGCAGGAAGCTTATTTAAACGGATATTGGGAGGAGATGGTGGCTTTTACCAGAAACTTTTTCAACGCCACTTTTAAGACAAATCCTTATCTGGAGCGCGCAGTGTTGACAGGCATCACGAGGATAAGCAGGGAATCCATGTTTTCGGATCTGAATAATCTGGAAGTAGTATCCATTACCTCCGGGAAGTATGTGAACAGTTTTGGGTTCACAGAAGAGGAAGTGTTTACTGCGCTGGGTGAGTTCGATTTGTCTGATCGTAAAGATGAAGTAAAAAGTTGGTATGATGGTTTTGTATTCGGGAGCCATGCAGAGATATATAACCCATGGTCCATAATCAATTATCTGGATAAGCGGTGTGTGGGGCTTTACTGGGTCAATACCAGCTCCAATAGTCTGGCAGGTAAGCTGGTAAGAGAGGGAAGTCCCGAGCTGAAAATGAATATGGAAAGGCTGCTGCAGGGAAAATCTTTTGTCGTCAGACTGGAGGAACAGATCGTGTTCAGCGATTTGGATCAAGGGGATGAGGCGGTATGGAGCCTGCTGCTTGCCAGCGGTTACTTAAAGGCGGTACGCCATGCATTCAATGCCGATCTGGGAAAGGCGGAATATGAACTGCAGCTGACGAACAGAGAAGTCCGTGCCATGTTTGAAGGTATCATAGAGGGCTGGTTTGGGAGATGCAGAGGAGTCAGCAATGCTTTCCTGAAAGCATTGCTGTCTGGCGATCTGAAAGGAATGAACGCATACATGAATAAGGTTGCGCTCCAGACTTTCAGTTACTTTGATACAGCGGCGAATCCATCGGAGCCGGAGCGGTTCTATCATGGTTTCGTGTTGGGGATGATGGTGGAACTGGCGGACAGGTATGTGCTGACCTCCAACCGGGAGAGTGGATTTGGCAGATACGATGTGGTGCTGGAGCCGAGACAGGACACAGGCGTATCAGGTGCATTGGAACTGGATGCTGTTATCATAGAGTTCAAGGTGCAGGATACGGAGGAGGAAGAGAAGCTCTCTGATACGGTGGAAGCAGCTTTGAAGCAGATTGATAAGAAAAAATATGACACAGCACTTGTGGCGAAGGGAATTCCCAAAAATCGGATACGGAAGTATGGCTTTGCCTTCTGCGGCAAAAAGGTACTGATCGGGAGAGCAGGGGATGAGAGGCGCCGTTCTTTACAAGGCGGGTGAAAGAAGCTATACTATTAGGCAGGAAATAACAGGATATATTTTCTCTGCGGCAGCAGGGCGGGAAGGCTGTATATCTTATGGCGGAATGGAACAAGGAACAGAATAGCTCAGGACAGAGAAATGCGATGCAGGATCCGGCCCGGGAACCTCACATGGATCAGAAGGCCGGGAAGGAACAGGCGGAGTATTCGCCGCCGATGCAGTCGGACTTTCTGCGGGAGACTATCAAGCAGAAGCCGATCAATAAGAAGAAGCTGCTCAGAAGGACGGCGCTCACCGTGGTAATGGCGGTGGTCTTCGGTCTGGTGGCCTGTTTTACTTTTCTGGTGTTGGAGCCGGTCATCAGCAACCGCCTGTATCCGGAGGAGGAAGCCGAGGAAGTGCGGTTTCCGGAGGAGACTGTGGCGGAAGAGATGAAGCCGGAGGATATGCTGGTGGAGGAAGAGGTGGAACCGCCGCCGGAAGCGGTCCCGGTGGAGCTGGAGGATGAGCAGATCGAAGAGCTGCTGTCTCAGGTGCGGTTCGGGCTGGAAGATTACCAGATGCTCTATGAAGAGCTGGCGGCGCTGGCGAAGAAGACAGGGCGTGCCGTGGTCACCGTGACGAGCGTCGTTTCGGATGTGGACTGGTTCAATGATATCTATGAAAATGAGGTTTCCGCGTCGGGCATCATCGTGGCCAATAACGGCAAGGCAGTTTTGATCCTCGTGAGCGCCGGTGCGCTGAGTGACGCGGACAGTATTATCGTTACTTTCTGCGATCAGGCCAGAGCGGATGCGCAGCTGGTGCAGAAGGATACTACCACCGGGCTGGCGGTGCTGTCTGTTCCGCTGATGTCCATCGGAGAGGAAACGATGGATGTGATCGACATTGCGAAGTTGGGCAGCTCCAACAACGCGAATCTGCCGGGGACGCCGGTAATGGCGCTGGGCAGCCCGATGGGGACAAGCGGGACGGTATGCTACGGCATCGTGACTTCCGCAGGGGGTACGATCGATCAGCCGGATTCCGCTTATAAATCCATCGTTACAGATATTTACGGCAGCCGGAATGCCACGGGTATTCTGGCCGATCTGAACGGAACGGTGCTGGGAATCATTGATAATGTAAATATCAGCAATGATATGGAAAATCTGCTTACGGCCTACAGTGTGACAGAATTGAGGCGGACGATCGAGAAGATGTCCAATGATCAGGAGCGGGCTTATCTTGGCATCCACGGAGCCGACGTGCCGGCAGCAGCCGTCGAGAAGGCGGAAATGCCGGCCGGGACTTATGTGAAAGAGATCGAGATGGATTCGCCGGCGATGCATGCGGGCATCCAGAGCGGCGATGTGATCACGAAGGCGAATGAGACGGCGATCGAAAGTTACAATGACCTGTTAAACGTGCTGTACGATGCAAAACCGGAGGACGTGTTGAATGTACTGCTGGTACGTCAGGGGCAGGAAGTGAATGTACAGGTGACACTGGGAAGAAGATAAAGCCGGTTTGTCTTGTGAGGCATGGAAACCGGATATGCGGGTGCGGCATGTCATACAGAGAAGGAACGGCTTAAAAAAATTAATATAGATCAGGACGGAGGATATTATGAAATATATCAAGGACTTTAAAGAGAGTGACCGGGTGTTTGACATTTATCTTTGCAAGCATAAGCAGTCGGCGGTGACGAAAAACGGCAAACCCTATGAGAATGTGATTTTGCAGGATAAGACCGGTATTGTGGATGCCAAGATCTGGGATCCGAACAATGCGGGGATCGAGGATTTTGATTCTTTGGATTACATAGAAGTGTACGGGGATGTGACCAGCTTCCAGGGCGCTTTTCAGGTTAATGTAAAAAGAGTCCGCAAGTGCCGCGATGGGGAGTATGACCCGGCGGATTATCTTCCGGTGAGTAAATTCCCCATTGATGAGATGATGAAAGAGCTGCTGGCATTGATCGACAGTATCGAGAATCCCTATCTGAAAAAACTGCTGCGGTCCTTTTTTGTGGAAGACGAGGAGTTTGTGAAGGTTTTTCGTCAGTCTTCGGCGGCTAAGACGGTACATCACGGTTTCGTGGGCGGCCTGTTGCAGCACACACTGGCGGTAGCCAGATTGTGTGATTACTTCTGCACGCAGTATCCTGTTTTAAAAAGGGATCTGCTGCTTACGGCGGCGATCTGCCATGATATTGGCAAGACGAAGGAATTATCGCTTTTCCCGCAGAATGATTATACGGACGACGGCCAGTTCCTGGGGCATATCGTGATCGGCAGTGAGATGATCGGGGAGAAAGTGAAGAAGATTGAAGGATTTCCGGTACTTCTGGCCAGCGAATTGAAGCACTGCATTCTGTCCCACCACGGGGAATACGAATTTGGTTCGCCGAAGAAGCCGGCAATCGTGGAGGCGGTGGCGCTGACTTTTGCGGACAATACGGATGCGAAGATGGAGACTTTCACGGAGCTTTTGGAGAATGCGAAAGAGACGGGATGGCTTGGGTTTAACAGACTGTTCGAATCGAATGTGCGGGGGACGAGACTGGAGTAACTTATAGTAAACGGCATAACAAATTTCTGATGTCGTTAACTATAGATGACGCGTGCCTGCATCCTGTCTGCCGCGGATCCGTCATGGGCAATCGGAAAATTTGGACAAAGGCAGTGTAGATTCGGTGCAGCAAAAAGTTTAAAATGTGAAATGCCTTTACAGCGTTTTGCGGCTGAGCGAAAGGGACGGGTGTCGATATGGAGCACGGGCAATACAGGAAAAATGACGTAGTCACATTGACGATAGAAGATATCGGCAGCGACGGAGAGGGAATCGGCAAAAGCGACGGTTATACCCTTTTCGTCAAGGATGCGGTCATCGGTGATACGGTGGAGGCGCGTATCACCAAATGTAAAAAGAATTACGGTTATGCGAGAGTAGAGAAGGTGGTAACGCCTTCTTCTTTTCGTGTGGAACCGAAATGCAGATTTCACAGGCAGTGCGGCGGATGCCAGATTCAGGCCATGTGTTATGAGAGACAGCTTGCCTATAAGGCGGATAAGGTGCGGAATAACCTGATCCGGATCGGGGACTTTTCCGCGGGGCTTTTGGATGAGATCACGGAACCGGTGGTGGGCATGGAGGAGCCGTGGCATTACCGGAATAAGGCGCAGTTTCCGGTCGGCTATGACAGAGACGGACATCTTGTCGCCGGTTTCTATGCGGGCCGGACACATGATATCATCGCCAACACGGACTGCGCGCTGGGAGCTCCGGAGAACCGGTTGATTCTTGAGGCGGTGCTTTCCTATATGCGGGAAAACGGGGTGAGTGCCTACCGGGAAAAGGACGGAACCGGACTGGTGCGGCATGTACTGATTCGAACCGGGTTTGCGACAGGGGAGATCATGGTCTGTCTGGTGATTAACGGGAAGAAGCTGCCGGCGGAAGAAAAGCTGGTGGAAACATTGCGGGAGATCGCGCTTGCAGGAGAAGAGGAGGAATCTGTCAGGCGGATTGATCAGGCGCAACTGCACAGGGCACAGACAGAGTGCTTGCCGGATAAACGCATAGTAAGTATTTCGGTCAGTGTCAACGAAGCGCGGACGAATGTCATTATGGGGCAGGAGATCCGGGTGCTGTGGGGAAGTGAGAGAATTAAGGACAGTATCGGAATCTTAGAACAGGGGCCTGCCGAAGCCGGACAGGAGCGGATAACATTTTCCATATCGCCGTTGTCGTTTTATCAGATAAATCCGCGCCAGACCGAGAAATTGTACAGCCTGGCCGTGGAGTATGCGGGCCTTACCGGCAGAGAGACGGTCTGGGATCTGTACTGCGGAATCGGGACAATTTCGCTTTTTATGGCGAAGCGGGCGAAGAAGGTGTATGGGGTCGAAGTGGTTCCGCAGGCCATCGAGGACGCGCAGGAGAATGCACGGCTCAACGGAATCGGGAACGTGGAATTTTACGTGGGTAAGGCGGAGGAAGTGCTGCCGGCGTTTTATGGAAAGAAGATAAAGCAGGATGATGCTGTGGTAGAAGAGGCGGAATCGGCAGCAGCGGTCACAGCGGCTGCGGAGATGATGGGCGGAAGCGGAGCGGACCCGGCACGGAAGACGGATGCAGAAGAGCAGCTTGAAGAAGAGAAACGGCATCCGGATGTGATCGTGGTGGATCCGCCCAGAAAAGGCTGCGATGAGCAATGCCTTGCAACCATGCTTGCCATGCGGCCGCAGAGAATCGTGTATGTGAGCTGCGATTCGGCTACCCTGGCGCGGGATCTTAAGGTGCTGTGCGAGGGCGGGTATGAGTTGAAGAAAGTGCGGGTGGTGGACCAGTTTGGGCATACGGTGCATGTGGAGACTGTGTGCCTCTTGAGCAACCGAAAACCTGACTCATATGTGCACCTGAATCTGAAGATAGAAGACTACTATCGGATTAAGGATGCTCAGAAGGAGCAGGACAAGAAATAACCATCATAATATCATACGGAACCAACAGTAAGAGCTACTGATGCGAAAAAGCATTGGTAGCTCTTTTCTTTTTCTTCGGAGCAGGAAAGGCGGTGGTGCGTATGAGAGTGATCTGAATATGGCAGGTAAACAGAGTACTAAATCGAAAAAACAGAGTAAACCTAAGGAGGAAATTATTATGTCGAAGAAAAGAAGTATTAAGGTCTATGGGCAGAGCGGATATAAGTACCGGGAGACACCGACCATCATGCTGAAGGGTATGTGGCTGAAGGAAGCTGGTTTCGACGTTGGAGATTATATTTCCGTCACCTGCGAGGATGGTAAGATAGTAATCGCCCAGGATGCCGAGAGGGCTGCTGTGAAGGCTGCAGAGGCTGAGTTCATGGACAGGGAGATGAAAGCCTTACAGAAGCGCTACGAGGCTGAGAAAGTCAAAATTCGGGCTCAGATGGTAGCGGAGCCGGGAGCGAGGTGGTAAAGATGTTTAGCACTGAAGAGCTTCAGGCAATCGACACTGAGTACTTCAGGATGATTGTCATGGATCCGTATGATCTTACGATCCAGTCAAAATGCACCGGTCACTATTGGTATTTACACAGCACCGGTTACTCAAGTGATGGGCCGTGCATTATCTTTCACAAACACCGCTATCAGCATCCGTATCATCAGCATGGGCGGGCACGGACATTGCGACAGGCGGTCAAGTCTATCAAGAATCATGATGTCTATCAGATCACTGTAAGAGGTCACAAGTAAAATAGGGGAGCACACTACCGATGCTGGTAATGTGCTCCCTGTCTTTTTGTCAGAGGATGAGTTTAGATGATATCCTCCATAAATTTGAGCGTAAGCTCCTGAATCTTCTTTACCCAGTCAATTACTGTGGACTTTGGCACTCCGAGCGCCTTGGCGATTTCGCGGCGTGAGAGACCATCTGAAAGAAGTTTGACTACTGGTGCATACTCCGGACGGATTGCTTCGACATAGCCCATAAGCTCCTGAAGAAGTTCCAGGTAACGTTCAGCACTGCCGTAACCTTCAGGTGCGACCGGCTCATATGCTTCTTCAATCCCGTCTTCGTTCGTCCAAGTCAGATCGCTGAAGGTCAGCGTTCCGTATCCTTTCTTGTCAAGAGAATGATAGAAAGGGCAGTCCTTGCACTTGTTGCTTTCAGGGCAGCGAATGGCGTGTCCTTTACCGTCACTGATCTGGCAGCGCTTATCACGATCCTCAGCTTTAAATTCTTTGGAGAATGAACTGAGATATGAATCGTACTGCTCCTTGGTTCCGGGAACGAGGATGACGGTACACATGCGGTTACCGATTCTCCACAGACGGATATCCTTCATAGAGTATCCGTAATCCAGTGCGGCTTCGATGGTGGTGACCATCGGAATTAATACTTGATCGTTGTCTTTGTTCGTCATGAGATTTCCTCCTGTTTGACGCGGAGGAAACCGCATGGCGATATTCTGTTGTCTTAATCAGTCGGCCATTCATACAGGTATTCCTCCTGTTTTGCTTGAATAGCCAGCTGTTCTGCTTAAGGCTGGTGTTTACTTGTTACTTCACACTGAAACCGGCAGAACCTCCTTCAGCGCTAAAGGTGAAGTGCTATACTAAAGTTGTAACGGGAGTGGCTAATGAGATATAATCAAAATTACAAGAAAAGAGGTACTCA
>VSOD01000110.1 GCA_009774655.1 Lachnospiraceae bacterium | reverse complement strand
AGCACCTGCATCGGCATAACCTGCACCGCCTTATACTGTCTTTCTGTCAGCCGCATATTAAACATCTATGTTCGGGCAGCTGTAGGCGAATTTTCGGCCTGTATGTTTCTCCCGCTCATCATCCTTGGCATGCAGCAGATCTACTCTATGAAATCCGAAGAGCATCCGGAACGCGGCTGGCTTGTGCTGTGCCTGGGCATGACCGGCATCATTCAGACCCATATCCTGAGTGTTGAGATGGTCTGCCTGTTCCTGTTGGCAACTGTGCTTCTCCTGATCAAGAAACTGAACGGCAGAATATTTTTCTCTCTGCTGAAAAGTGCTGTGACAGCATTATTTCTCAATCTTGGCTTCCTGCTGCCGCTTCTGGATTATTCGACCGATACGTTGAAAGTGTTTGGCGATAAACAGACTCACAGCATTCAGAGCTACGGGCTGAGTATCCATGAACTTTTCTCCTTTGGCACGACTGCCTACGGACACGCCTCAGATTCCCTTGAGGGACTGTCCAGAAGAATTCCGGAATCGCTGGGAATCTCCATGCTCATCATCCTGCTGCTGGCTTTTCTCATACTGACCGGCTGCCGGAAGTGGAAACCTTTTGAAAAACAAAAGCTGCTCCTTGTTCTGGGCCTCAGTACCGTTGCATTGTGGATGACTACTTATTATTTCCCGTGGAATAGACTTGCCGGTCTTCCTCTGGTCCAAAATGCCGTAGCCAGTATTCAATTCCCCTGGCGGTTCATGAGTATTGCAATCCCTCTGCTGACCTATGCCGCCTGCCTGCTTTTTGGAAAGATAAAAGAAATCGCCGGCCGGCGACGTCTGAACTGCCTGCTGCTCGTCATATGTGTATTCAGCGCCTTTCAAGGCCTCTACTGCATGGATCTGATCAGCCGGAATGCGGATGATTACGCTGTCTATTACGACTTTACGCCCAATCTGAATCTCAGCAGGATCGCATCAAGCGGAGAATACCTGCTGGCCGATACAAACACGAACCTGACCTGGATAGACCTGGATCTGACCGGCCAGAACATACAGACCGAACTGATGGCGCGAAAAGGAACCAGCATGGAAGTCACATGTCGGGCCACGACGGATGCCTGGCTGGAACTGCCTCTCTTTGCCTACAGATACTATCGCTGCACAGATGTAGAGACTCTGGAATCTTTTCCAATTACAAGAGGCTTCAACAATAAAATACATATAGACCTACCCGACCAGTATCAGGGAACTCTAAAAATATATTTCCGCGAACCATGGCACTGGCGTCTGGCAGAAGGTATATCGTTTATCACGTTTCTTTTTCTGTCTATACGCTTCTGTCGCTCCATTGTCTTGCACGATTCAAAAAGAAGGAGTACAATAAAGCCGTTATAAGATATCCAGAAAAAGGGGACTTTTCTATGCTGTTTAATTCCGTAACCTTTGCTGTATTTCTGCCGGTTGTATTTCTTCTGTATTATATTGTGCCGCACAAATACCGCTGGGCGTTCCTGCTGCTTGCCAGCTACGCCTTTTATATGAATCTTCATGTAGGATATGGGCTGTTGCTGTTGTTCACCACGGTATTGACCTACGCGCTTGCCCGTGGACTGGAGGCTGCGCCCTCCGCGGCACGCCGCAGGCTCTGCCTGTGGGGCGGTGTCCTGCCGCTCACAGGTATCCTGCTCGTCTATAAGACGGCCGGCCCGCTGATCGGCAGGCTCAATGAGCTGATCGCGGCAGGCCGGATTTCCCTGCAGCCTGTCACGCTGACTATCCTGCTGCCTGCAGGTGTTTCTTTCTACTTCTTTCAATCCATGGGCTATCTGATCGACGTCTACCGGGGAAAGATCAAGGCGGAACGGCATTTCGGCTATTATGCGCTGTTCGTCTCTTTCTTCCCGCAGCTGCTGGCCGGTCCCATCGGCAGAGCAGACAGCCTTCTGCCGCAGTACAAAAAGAAACGGCCCTTTGTCTACGAAAACGTGACTTACGGCTTAAAACTGATGGCATGGGGATATTATAAGAAACTGGTGGTCGCCGATGTGCTGGCCGTCACCGTCAACAGCATCTACGACAACGCGCAGGCCTATGTGGGACTGGCTTTCCTTGTTGCTACAGTCATGTTTGCCATTGAAATATACTGCGACTTTTCCGGCTACTCTGATATCGCCGTCGGCTGTGCCAGACTGTTCGGCATCGAACTGATGACGAATTTCAAAAGCCCGTACTTTGCTTTTTCCATCCGGGAATTCTGGAGCCGCTGGCATATCTCTCTGTCTACCTGGTTCCGGGACTATGTCTACATCCCGCTGGGCGGCAGCCGGACTGCCAGATGGCGGCACTGCCTGAATCTGCTCCTGACTTTTCTCGTCAGCGGTTTCTGGCACGGCAGCAGCCTGACTTATATTCTGTGGGGCGGCATACATGGCCTGCTGCAGATCCTGGAGACCTTCCTTTATCCGAAAAAAAGAAAAGACCTGGAAATCAAAAGGCGCAGGCACTGGTGGCAGCTGCCCGTCACCTTTGTCCTGCTGTGCTTCACCTGGATCTTCTTCCGGGCAAACAGCATTCAGGATGCCCGGTGGATCATCTCCCGGCTTTTCTGGGATATTGAACGGCCCATGAACTACCTGCAGACCGGTATCACATGCCTCGGTATCTCGCCGATCGCCGCCATGGGCATGGGACTCTCTGTACTGTTTCTTGCCCTCTACGATCTGGCCTCCCTGAAATGTGACGTCATAGCCGCATTTTCCAGACAGAAATTTTTCATCCGCTGGCCTGTGTATGTGCTGCTGCTTGTCGTGATCGCACTGTTTTCCCCAAAAGGAGTGGCAACGGAGTTTATTTACTTCCAGTTCTAAAATTTCTAAAATGAAAACAGGTGGACAGGAACGATTTCTAAAATGGAAACAGATGAACAGGAACGGAAAGAATATAATACGGAAAGGAATATCATGATGAGAAAAAGATTCGATATCATCCGCTTTGCACTGAAATGTGTCCTGATCCCGGCAGCGGCCATGTTCCTCATCTATCTGATGAACAGGCCCTACAAAGCCATCGACGAGCAGAAATATCAGGATATCCTCAAATTCGATATGCTGGGGCGAAATTACTGGGAAGTCCATATCGGCAATCTGGGCAGTTCCCACGGTGCCTACGACTTCGTCTATGACGACATTATGGCCAGAGGGTATGTCTGTTTTAATTTTGCCAACACGAGCCAGAGCTATAACTACGATTATGCGATCCTGAAGCAGTTTGGACAGTATATGGTGGACGGCAGCGTCCTCTTTATCCCCGTCTCCTACTTTTCCTTCAACAACGAAGTGGTGAACCGGTCGGAGGCTGAGGCCATGAGTGTGCGCTACTACCATTTCCTCTCTCCTGAAAACATTCCCGATTATGATCCCTATGTGGACATCATCACCAACAGGCTGCCCATCCTCTCCGCCGGGGAAGATATCCTGAAACTGTTCCCGAACCTCAGCCCCGTGCTGACCGCCCATGCCGCCAACGAAGGCATTGACGTGGAGGAATTTGCCCGCAGGGCCGGGGAACGTTACGGCAGACATTTCGATAAGAAAGAAGAATATTTTATGCCGGAGCGGATCGAAGAGCTGCGCGCGATCATCGCCTACTGTCAGGAGCACAAGATCACACCTGTGCTGATCACTACTCCCTTCTCCAAATATTACACCGATCTGGTGTCGCAGGAGTTCCTGCAGGAATTCAGGGAAACCGTCTCCGGCATTATATCTGACACAGGTGTCGTTTACTATGACTATTCCTTCGACGAGCGGTTTCGGGAAAATCTCCAGTATTTCTCCGACTCCGATCATCTGAATCCGGAAGGAGCCGCCTACTTTATGAGCATCCTCTGGAACGAACTGCCCGAGATGAAACGTTTTCAATGAATATACGAATCCTGTTTACCGCCTCCATCTCCACATGCCGGTCCGGCCGCAGATAAAAGTCTTCCGCCGCTTCCCTGCCGATCTCTTCTGTCACCTCTTCGGGAAGCATCCGGCCCGGGTGGAAAAGAATCTCCAGCACACGCCCATCCTTCTGCGCTTTGTGCGCGATCTTCGGATATAATGTGACAATCCTGTCATAATCCATATGGCCGCTCATAATAAGCCCCCACAGATACATCTGCTCCAGGCCGTGCTTCTTACAGTATCGGTCCACTTTATGGGAATAGCATGATAACAGTCTGTTTTTGACAAAATTGATCGGACGGTAGGTCTTCCAGAGGGATACCTGTCCGGCAAAGGCCGCCATCATCTCTTTGGAGTTGCGAATATACTCCACCTGATAGTCTTCCCCGGCAAGCACCTCCGTCAGCGCCTCCCATACCACCGGTATCATATGGGCATGTTGGTGGGAATCAATGCGCAGTCCTTTTTGTTTACATGCAACTCCATGCTCTTCGGCAACAGCCATTGCCCGCTTCATTGCCGTCCATGCCGCGTCGATCTGTGCCCTGATCTCCTTTTTCAACTGTTCTTTGGCTTCCCTGCGCTTCCAGGGCAGATACGACAGAACGAATACGCCGCCCCAGGACAAACCGATCAGGCCCTCTTGACCGCTCCTGCCCCCGTCTGCGGCAAGCAGCGGCACAGACGAAGCGCCCGCAAGACACCGTCCCTCTACAAAATCCAGATGCACAGACATAAGCGGCAGAAACGGCAGCTTCGGTACTGCCGCATAAAGCAATTCCATACACGCCTCAAAGCAGGACATGTTGGGCACGATGCTGATGCTGTCCAGCTGTCCTTTTTGCATACAGGAGAGCATATCCTGAGAAGTTTGCAGCGTCAGGGCGTAGTCGTCTGCGTGTATATCTGTTCTAACCATGTGTTTGTCTGTCCTTTCTGCTCACTTTCCGGACTGCGCTTCTTCCGATCCACAATACCGGCTGCATCCGGCCTTACTGAATCTCATTGCTTCGGCTCTCTTCCCCGTCCGGCTTCTCTTCCTTCCATACAAAAGTGTCGATAATATACCGCGGCCTCTGCTTCGTCTCCATATAGATCTTCCCGATATACTCCCCGATGATCCCCAGCGACAGCAGCGTGATGCCGCCGATCAGCAGTGAGACCGTCATGGTTGTCGTATAACCGGGCACGTTATTACCATTGGCCCAGTCCACCAGATTGACCACCAGCATCACACAGCTGAACACGCAGACAAAAAAACCCAGCACGCTGATCATCCGCAGCGGCCTGGTGCTCATGGAGGTGATCCCGTCCATGGCCAGTGTCATCATCTTACTTAACGTATATTTGGAATGGCCCGCCTCTCTGGCTTTGACATCAAAATACACCACATCGGAAGGAAATCCCATCGTCGGGATCAGCCCCCGCAGGAAAAGGTTCGTCTCCTTGTACTCCGCCAGCGCATCCAGCGCCTTTCTGGACATCAGACGGTAATCCGCATGGTTTGTGATCACGCGGCTGCCCAGAAGATGCATCAGGTTATAATACATCGTGGCCGTTCCTTTTTTGAAAAAGCCGTCCGAATGTCTGTCATTGCGCACACCGTACACTACCTCACTGCCTGCCATATAGCTGTCCAGAAATTTATCCAGCGCCTCGATGTCCTGCTGTAAGTCCGCGTCAATGGTCACCACCGCGTCCGCATACTGTCTGGCCGTCATCATGCCGGCCAGAATCGCGCTCTGATGCCCGTAATTGCCGGACAGGCTGACCACCGAAAACAACGGATCTGCGGCAGCCGCCTCATGCAGCAGCCGCAGCGTATCGTCTCTGCTGCCGTCATTGACAAACATGACCTTACTGCCGGGTGCAATACGCCCGGCCTGCTGCAGACGCCGCAGTTTACCGCCAAGCACCTGCGCGGATCTCTCAATGACTTCCTCTTCGTTATAACAGGGTACTACCAGATACAAGACCGGCGTAGTCCTCTCCGCCTTTATGCTGTTATCCATATCCTGTCAGCCCCCTCTTTCTCCATCTATCCTGGCTGTTTCTTTCTTCTTTCCTTCTGTTTTTAACGGTAACCGTTCACCCTCAGGCGTCCGGATCGACATGATAGTACTCCCGATACCAGTCTACGAACCTGCTTAAGCCTTCCTCAATGGTCGTATCCGGCTTAAAATCATAATCCCGCATCAGCTCCGTCACATCCGCGTAGGTCTGGTACACATCCCCGGGCTGCATCGGCAGGTATTCCTTCACCGCAGTCTTTCCGAGACATTTTTCCAGTGTCTCGATATAGTCCATCAGCTTTTCAGGCTTGTTGTTGCCGATATTATACAACTTATAACTGACACCCTTGTCATTTTGCGCCGGCGGGTTGCAGAGGATATTTTCCACGCCCCTGACAATGTCGTCTATATAGGTGAAATCCCGGTACATATCGCCGTTGTTATAAATCTGGATCGGCCTGCCCGCCAGAATCTTCTGTGTGAATTTATAATACGCCATATCCGGCCTGCCATAAGGCCCGTATACGGTAAAAAAGCGAAGCCCCGTCACCGGAATATGATACAACTTGCTGTAGGCATGTGCCATCAGCTCATTGGATTTCTTGGTCGCCGCATACAGGCTCACCGGCCCGTCCACCTTATCCTCCGTGGAAAAAGGCGTCTTCTCGTTGCCGCCGTAAACCGAGCTGGAAGAAGCATAGACCAGATGCTCCACCGGAAAATACCGGCATCCCTCAAGCACATGAAAAAATCCCATCATGTTGGAACGCATATAGGCATCCGGATTGTCGATGCTGTAACGCACACCGGCCTGCGCCCCCAGGTTCACCACCACCTGCGGCACATATTCCTGAAAAAGACGGAACACATCTCCCTTGTCCCCCAGATCTCCTTTGATAAAAGTATAGTTCTCATATTCCCTCAAGATTCTCAGGCGGTCTTCTTTCAGTTTTACGTCATAGTAATCGTTCAGATTATCGAAACCGATGACCCTGGCGCCTTTTTCCAGAAGGCCTCTGGACAGGTGGAAGCCGATAAACCCGGCACCGCCCGTCACCAAATACGTCTTGCTTGTATCTAATACATTCATATTATTCGTTGTACCTTTCCCAGTCTGATATCAGAGTCCGACGCTCCTGCATTGCTGCATTACCGCATTGCCTGCCGTCATCTGCACGGACAGCGGCCGCAAAAATCTATCTGCCGATGCTGTAATATTCCACGCCCGCTTCCCGCATGGCATCCAGACTGTAGAGATTACGCCCGTCATAGACAAGCGGGATCCGCATCTTTTCCTTAAAGGTTTCCGGCGTGACAGCCCTGATCTCGCCCCACTCCGTAAAGATAAAGCAGATATTCGCTCCTTCCAGCGCTTCCTCCGGTGTGGACACATACTGTATCGTTCCCTTCTCGTTTGCCCCTTCCGGATACCGTTTCTTAAAGTTGTCTGCCGCCACCGGATCATAAGCATAGAGATCCGCGCCGCTCTCCAATAAAAGCTGCACATTGTCCAGCGACGGCGCCTCCCGCAGATCGTCGGTACCCGCCTTAAAGGCAAGTCCCAAAACCGCCACTTTCAGGTTCTGGAAGGTGATCATCCGGTTGCTGGCTTTGTGGAACAGCTTCGTTTTCTGCTCCGCGTTCACATCCACGGCCGCCTCCACGGTACGCAGCGTATAGCCGTTCTGTCTGGCCAGATATTTCAACGCCTTCGTATCCTTCGGGAAACAACTGCCGCCGTAGCCCACACCCGCATTCAGGAAACGGGAGCCGATTCTGGCATCGTAACTCATCCCCTCCGCCACCGCATCAATATCCGCCCCCACCAGCTCACACAGGTTGGCGATATCATTCATATAGGAAATCTTCAGGGCCAGGAAATCATTGCAGGCATACTTGATCATCTCCGCCGAACGTCTGCCTACCGACACAATGGGCAGCTCAAAGGGCTCATAGATCTTTTTCAGCACAGCCTCCGCCTCCCTGCTCTCCGTGCCGATAATGATGCGCGCTGCATGAAGCGTATCGTGCACCGCGGATCCCTGTGCCAGAAATTCCGGATTGGAGGCCACTTCTACCTTCACATCCCGGATCAGGAAATCTCTAATAAACTGCTCCACCTTGTCATTGGTGCCCACCGGAACCGTGGACTTCACCACCACCAGACAGTCCCGCTCCACAGACTCTGCGATCTGTCTGGAAACCGTCGCGATATAGCTTAAGTTGGCGGAACCGTCCGGCTGCTCGGGCGTGCCCACGCCGATAAAAATAGCGTCTACATCCCGATAGGCATTCTGATAGTCTGTCGTATAGTGCAGCCTGCCGGTGGCATTGTTCTTCCGCATCAGCTCCTCTAATCCTTCTTCGTAGATCGGAGAGATGCCGGACTCCATCAGTCTGACCTTCTTCTCGTCCACATCCACGCAAGTGACGTTATGCCCTTTTTCCGCAAAACATACACCTGCCACCAAGCCTACATATCCTGTTCCTGCAACTGCTATCTTCATCTTTTCCTCCGTTCTTCTCTTATCTGTGTCCTTTTACCGCTGTATTTACAGCAGGCTGGCCTTCCTGCGTTCTGCTACCTGTCTGCATGTATTCCTCAGCCGCCGTCTCTCCTCTATTACTCCAGCCCCAGCAACCGCCTGAGTTTGCGCAGCGCCCGCTGCGTCACTGTCGGTCCGTGGCAGCTGCGCGCGGCAGCCTCGTCAAACAGGCCGGCCAGATCCGGCTGGCTTTTTACATAATCCCACCAGAGATTTCCTCTGTTGGTATCGTATCTTTTCCAAGGTTTATCTCCGGCATAGTGAATGATCACCGGACACTTCCTGCCCTCCTCACACTCCTGCGCCGAATAGATCCCTTCCCTGATACAATTATCATAATCCACGTCCGTCATATAGGCAAGGCTGTTATAGCGAAAAGGCAGAAAGGCGATCGCCCCCTGACAGGTGATGTTTAAAATATCCTGATCCTGATAATAGAGCTTCTCCTTCGCCCATTCCCGCCACTGCTTCTCCATCTGCCGTTCTCTGATCAGGGCTAGATTCATCAGCGTCACTCCGGCGTTGATGTAATTCCCCCGCACCTTCTCCAGATGATGCCAGTAAGGCCGCTCGCTGTTGCGTGCCCACTGGTCAGCGAGGTTCGCACCGCCCCGTACCGCCGCCAGAAACTTTCCCTCCAGCGGTGTCTCCCAGAGTTCCCGCAGGCTGCCTTGAAAAAGGATATCCACATCCGTATACAATATCTTATCCACTTCCGGCAAAAGCCTGTGCAGTTCCAGCCGCAGATAAGTGCCCGCAGAAATGCCCCTCACCTGGTAGGAATCTGCATAGGGGTTGTCCGCCACCCTCATGGTAAGCTCTGACCCCGGATCCCTTGCGGCAACGATCTGTCGGAGGGCCTCCTCCACAACCGCCGCTTCTCTGGTACAGACACAGTAAATATGATAATGGTTCTGCGCCGATCCTCTGTGATCCAGCAGGGAAGCGGCCGCCACCTGCACCTGACGGACTAAATTATGGTCAAAACAAAATGCTGTATTTATATACAAAATTGTTGTCTCCTCTTCCTTTTTCCATCATCCGTCATACTTCAACCACTTTATTATATACAAAATCCATGATTTTTTCAAATAGAACGAAACAGCGCAAAAAAACTTATGCGCCCTGCATTATCAGCACAACGAATCCGCCTCTGCCCTTAAAATGCGCAAAAACTGCCCCGCGCAGAAATCTGCAGACAGTCTCTCCCGGTAATGCAGACAATTCTGCCGATAAAATTCATTGTCCCTGATCATTTTTACCAGTGCTTCCACGCTCCAGTCATCCTCCGCGATCCCCAGCTGTTCCTGTCGGATATAGGCCGCATTGTAAGGAACTGCCGTCGTGACTACAGGCGTACCCACGGCAATGCTCTCCACGATGGACACCATATTGTTATCTTTTTCCGTATAGACCAGCATCGCCTTGGAAGCGGAAACCACGGGCAGCAGTTGTTCATGCCGCATCTGTCCGCAGAAAATGACCTTTTCACGCAGCTGCAGTTTCTCCGCCAGTGACCGCAGCGCCGTCTCCCGCTCCCCGCTGCCGATCAGATACAGGCGATAATCCTCATATCCTCTGCCGATCAGCTCTGCGAAGACTTCCAGGATCCTGTGGATCCTTTTTCTCTCGATCAGCTGGGAAACGACCACAAACTGTTTCTTTTTCTCAGGAAATACAGGCCGTCCCGCCACCGGCTTTTCGGTGGCTGACTGTTCCCTGGCGTCCTGTTCCTTCTTCGCCTGCATGATGCCATCCAGCTTTGTCAGATCCACGCCATGATCCACCCCCGTCTTCGACACCCGCTTCATAAACTGCCTGATAAAAACCGACGCCGCCTCAGACCGCGGCACCACCAGCGCTTTTTTCATCAGCAGACGGGCCACGCCATTGTACCAGACCTTCGACGGTATCCTGTGCAGCATATTGTTATGGGCCGCCAGCTCATGCCAGACAATGGTCCTGTCCCGCATTCTGACCGCCGTATAAGACCACGGTGCACAAACCTCGCTTGTCAGGATCCTGGCTCGTATACCAA
>VSOD01000011.1 GCA_009774655.1 Lachnospiraceae bacterium | reverse complement strand
CTCTCAGTGATCGCTGCCTCCACCTTCTCCGGATCGATATTATACGTCTCCGGATCGATATCGGCAAAGACCGGTCTGCCGCCACAGTAAAGAGCGCAGTTCGCTGATGCGGCAAATGTAATGGGGGTGGTGATCACCTCGTCCCCTGCTCCTACGCCTGCCGCCATCGCCGCCATATGCAGGGCCGCCGTGCCGTTGCTGCACACCACCGCGTAGCGTGCACCGGTGAGCTGACATAGCTTCTCTTCCAGCTCCCCGATCTTCGGCCCGCAGGTCAGGTTATCACTTTTTAATACATCCACTACGGCCTGAATATCGGCATCGTCAATATACTGATGTCCATAATATATTTTCGTCTCTCTGACGGGTGTGCCGCCCTCGATCGCTGGTTTCTTCATTCCCCTTATCTTCCTTTCTTCCGTTCGCCTGCCGGCCACTAAGGTTAAAAAGGACATGCACTTTTCATGCATGCCCTTCTGTTTTCTTCCTGCACGCTCGTTACCCTCCGCAGCCTCGCCGGTCGTCGTAACAATTACAAAACTGTGCTGTTTATTTCTCCAGCTCTACCCCTTTGAGCAGTTCGCGGATATCCTCCACCGACAGCCACTCCGTATTCGTACCGGAACTGTAAGAGAACCCTTCCTCCACTTTCCTGCCGCTCAAATCCGGCTGCTGCCTGTTATTCCAGGTCATCTGCGGATAGACGATGAAATGCCTGTCATACTCGTAAGTCGTAAAGGAATCCTCCGTGGTGACCATGATCTCATGCAGCTTCTCTCCCGGACGGATGCCGGTCTCCCTGATACTGCATCCCGGCAGCATCGCCTCCGCCAGATCCGTGATCTTAAAGGAAGGTATCCTGCTGATAAAAGTCTCTCCGCCGGTAGCCTCCGCCAAAGCCTTAATAACAAGCTCAACACCCTGCGTCAGACTGATCCAGAAACGGGTCATCCGTACATCCGTGATCGGAAGCTCCTTCGCCCCCTCCTTGATCAGCTTATGGAAAAGCGGTATCACGGAACCTCTGCTGCCCGCCACATTTCCATAACGGACGATGGAAAAATTGATATCCTTCACACCGGCATAGGCATTGGCCGCCACAAACAGCTTGTCCGATACCAGCTTCGTGCCGCCGTACAGATTGACGGGATTGACCGCCTTGTCCGTCGATAATGCCACCACCTTGTGCACACCGCTGTCCAGCGCCGCATCAATCACATTCATGGCGCCGTGGATATTCGTCTTGATCGCCTCATTGGGGTTATACTCACATGCCGGAACCTGCTTTAATGCCGCCGCATGAATGATATAGTCCACACCTTCACAGGCTCTGCGCAGACGCTCCCCATCCCGCACATCTCCGATAAAGAACCGCAGCTTCTCCGCAAATTCCTTAAATTCCTCCGCCATCATCCACTGTTTGAATTCATCTCTGGAATAGATGATGACTTTCTTCGGCTCGTAATGAGTCAGCACGTATCTGGTAAAGCACTTACCGAAAGAACCCGTACCGCCGGTTATCAATATTGTTTTATCTTTTAACATCAGTTTTCCTCCGAAATTATTTCTGCTGCACCGCCCCTAAGTATAGCACAGGAAATCAGGGTTTGCAATGCATGTGCCCACGAATCATGCGGTTTCCGTAACAGTTCAGCCTTCGGCTTCCCTGTTATGAAATTCCTTACAGCCCCGGCGCTGCCGCGTGCTCTTCCTTCGTACATCTGGTCAATCTGATGATCTGCGCTTCCTCCAGCCCTTCCTGTATTCTTGTGAAATATGGCTGATAACGCCGGAATCGGAAATATCCGATCTTTCATCCCGAATGGTATGAGAATTTCACTTGAAAAGGGATGCTTCCCTTTGTTGATTAGATTATAGTGGAAGGCGTGTTCCATGTCAATATGATTTTCAACTAATTATATACGGTTTTTCGTTTTTAAAAAAATGTCTCTCTATAGAACCGATTCCCCGATCGCCTCACAGGTTCTCTCGATCAGCCCGTCTTCATGGGCATCCGACACAAACATGGCCTCAAACTGGGACGGCGCCACATAGATTCCCCGCTCCAGCATTCTGTTAAAGTATGCGGAGAACGCCTCTCTGTCGCACTGACAGGCCTCTTCATAATTCGTCACGCTGCCTTCCTGCTCTCCCCAGCCAGGTGCGAAGAATGCCGAAAGCAGAGAACCGGCCCGGTTTACCGTCAGCCCTCTGCGTCGAAAGGCTTCCGCCAGTCTCCCCGCGCGCCTGTCGATCCGTTCATAGATTCCCGTATCTTCCATCAAAATCTTTAATGTCTCGATCCCCGCCGTCACCGCCACCGGATTCCCCGACAGCGTCCCGGCCTGATAGACGGCCCCCAGAGGCGCAACACAGGCCATCACGTCCCGTCTGCCGCCGTAAGCCGCCAGCGGCATACCGCCGCCCACGATCTTTCCAAAGGTATACAGGTCTGCGTGAACACCCGTGTATTCGGAAGCCCCGCCCAGCGCCAGTCGAAAACCGGTGATCACCTCGTCAAAAATCAAAAGCGCACCCGTCTGTCGTGTGATCTGCCGCAGGAACGCAAGAAATCCCGGCTTTGGCGGCACCACGCCCATATTGGCTGCCACCGGTTCCACCACCACGGCCGCCACCTGACCGGCATTTTCCTCCATCAGCCTGCGCACGGACTCCGTATCATTGTAGACCGCCGTCAGCGTGCAGGCCGCGTATCCTGCCGGCACACCCGCGCTGTCAGGCACCGACTGTGTCATCAGCCCGGAACCGGCCTTCACCAGCAGACCGTCCGAATGGCCATGATAATTGCCGGAGAATTTGATGATCTTTTCCCGGCCGGTAAATCCTCTGGCCACGCGCACGGCACTCATCACCGCCTCGGTTCCGGAACTGACCAGACGCACCATCTCCACATCCGGCACACAGGCGCTGATCCGTTCCGCCAGCTCCACTTCTCCGGCTGTCGGCGCTCCGAAACTCAGCCCGCCGCCGCAGGCTCTTTGTACCGCCTCTACCACTTTCGGATGTGCATGTCCCAGAATGCCCGGCCCCCAGGAACAGACATAATCCAGATACCGGTTCCCGTCCACATCGTAAAGCCATGGTCCCTGTGCCCGCTCCACGAAAAAGGGCTGCCTTCCCACGGCCCGAAAAGCCCGCACCGGTGAATTTACTCCGCCCGGTATCAACTGCTGCGCCCTGTCAAAAAGTTGTTTTGATCTGCGTTGCTCCATATTGTCCTCCCTGCCGAAACATTCTTATCGTTAACGATATTAGAAATTTTGTTTAATATATATATTCTATCCACCGCACCGCATCCAATGCGTGATAGGTAATAATGACCCTCGCACCGGCCCGCTTCATGGCCGTAAGGTTCTCCATGACAACCCGCCGCTCGTCGATCCACCCGTTGGCGGCGGCCGCTTTCACCATAGCGTATTCGCCGCTGACATTATACACTGCAAGCGGCATGTCAAAAGTAAGCGCCGCTTCCCGCAGCACATCCAGATAAGCCAGCGCCGGCTTTACCATCACGATATCCGCTCCCTCTTCGATATCCGCCCCGATCTCCCGCAGCGCCTCCTGCCCGTTGGCGCAGTCCATTTGATAACTTCTGCGGTCGCCGAATTCCGGCGCGGAATGCGCCGCCTCCCGGAAAGGGCCGTAATAAGCGGAGGCAAACTTGGCGCTGTAGGCCATTATCGGAACCTGCGTGAAGCCGGCTTCGTCCAGCCCCTTCCTGATTGCTGCGATCCGGCCGTCCATCATATCGGAAGGCGCCACCATATCCGCCCCGGCCTCCACCAGGCTTACCGCCATTTTCACCAGATACGGCAGGGTCTCGTCATTCAGGATCTCATTCCCGCACACCATGCCGCAATGTCCGTGAGACGTATACTCGCACAGGCACACATCCACCACGATATAGATTGCCGGATAATGCTCTTTGATAAAACGGACAGCCCTCCGGGTGACACCGTCCGCCGCATAGGCCTGACTCCCCTGCGGATCCTTATGCTGCGGAATGCCAAACAGCATGATACCGCCGATGGCCGCCTCTTTTACCTGCTCCAGAATCTCGTCCAGCCGGTCCACCGAATACTGGAAAACACCCGGCATGGACGCCACCGGATTCTTTATCTTCTCTCCTTCTGTCACAAAGACAGGATAAATAAAATTCTTCGGGTGCAGCCTCGTCTCCTGCATCATGGAACGAATCCGTTCATCCCGCCTTAACCTTCTGAATCGATACATCGCTTTTCTCCTCTATTGCTTTCTTTTCTGACTGTTCCTGTCCTGCCACAGGAGCTGTTCCTCATACGCCCTGTCCAATCTCATGCGCCCCATCCCAATCTCATGCGCTCTGTCCTGCCTGATGCATGCCACGATCCCTTCTACACTGGCTTCTTCCGCCGTCAGACAGAGGGCCGTCGTATGCTTTCGCAATTCTTCTCCACACTTTTCACCAATACAGACATACTTCTGTCTCACACTGCTCCCGGCACAAGACTCCCTGCTGGAAAGCACCTCTCCGGCAATGCAGCCTGCCGCATCATTTTCTGCCGTTTGGTCCCGCTCCAGTCCTTCAAAATAAGCCCGCACGCCCAGCGCCGAACCAAACACGACATAATCCGGTCTCTCTATCACCGCCCCGATACGCTTCTCCTCACAGACTCCCAATTCATAGAGCGGGTGATCCACGTAGGAAATACCTTTTTCCTGAAAAATAAGAGGCAGGCTCTCACTCCCCTGCCGCGCCCGCAGAAACAACACCTGTTCCTGCGCCTCCTCCGTCTTTGCCGCCGGACACTCCCCCTCACCGGCCGCATCTTCCTGCAGGATTCTCTCTGTCAGCCCCCATGCCAGATGTTCCGCATCATAGAAATCCGGCATGTAATCCGCATATAGTCCGTTTTCTTCCAGCGCCGCCGCCGTTCCCGGCCCGATCACCGCAATCTTTTTGCCGTAAAGACTGCGCACATCCCGCCGCTCCCTTTTCATTTTATCAAAAAAGACGCTGACACCGTTAGGACTTGTGAAGACCAGCCAGCGAAACGACGCAGGCTCCGGCAGAGGCTCCCCTGTCTGCCGCACCTCCATAAAGCTCATGTCCTTTACCGCAGCCCCCTCCTGTTCCAGCGCAGCCGCCAGCTTCCCCGCAAAATGCGGTGTTCCTGTGACCCCCACCGTTACACCGGCAAGCAGGCGGCCTTCTATCCTTTTACCTTCCGCCGCGGCAGGCAACCCATCTGTCAGCTGCAGCTCCGTCACCGCCCCCACAACGATGACTGCCGGCGAAGTAAAGCCCTGCTCCTTTGCTTCCTCATAAAGCCTGCCCAACACCGTCCGCAGACATCTTTGTCTGCCGGTCGTTCCCTCCATGACTACGGCACAGGGTGTGTCCGGGCTTTTCCCGGCCGAGAGCAGGCCCGCCGTGATCTCTCTCAGATGATGCATCCCCATCAGGATCACCAGCGTGCCGGAAAGCCGCGCCAGCGTGTCAAAATCCAGGCGCAAACCAGTCTTCCGGACCGGCTTATTCTCCTGCCCCGGATCCTCTTCCTGCCCCTGTCCGTCTTCCCCGGCCGCCGTTCCCGTCACCACCGTGAACGCCGCCGAAAGTCCTCTGTGCGTGACCGGAATGCCTGCTGCCGCCGGCACCGCAATGGCAGAAGAAATACCCGGAATCTCTTCACAGGAAACGCCCGCCGCCTGTAACGCCAGAAACTCTTCCCCGCCTCTGCCGAACACATAAGGATCGCCGCCCTTTAAGCGTACCACCGTCTTACCTTCCAGCGCCTTCTCCACCAGCAGGTCGTTGATCTTCGACTGCTTCATGGCGTGACTGCCATAACGCTTCCCCACATAGATCTTCTCACAATCCGGCTTCGTCCACCGCAGCAGTGCTTCCGGCGCCAGACTGTCATAGACCACCGTATCGCACCTGCGCAGTACTTCCGCAGCCTTGATGGTCAGAAGTTCTATTTCGCCGCACCCGCCGCCTGTCAGATATACTTTTCCGTTGCCCTTATTCAAGTTATCTTTTCCTCCCTATCCAAAGCGGCGCAAATATGACTCTTTTTCTTCAACTCTCCGGCCGCCTGCTCCGCCAGCTGCCTGCCTTCCTGCAGGCTCACGCTGCAGGTATATCTCACATGGTGCCCGGCGTACATGGCATCCAGAATCAGTCTGTCCTGCTCCTGTCTGCACCAGGCCGCCGCTGCCTCGCTGCAGTCCGCGGACAGCTGCCGGAGCACTTCCCGCTCCACCTGAAAACAAAGCATCGTTTCCGCATCTGTGATCCGCCGGCAGATTTCTTCCGCCTCCGAACCATTCGCGGCCTCCACCGCGATTATCCCCTGACAGGCCGCAGGCAGAAACAATTCCGGCGGCAGGGGACAGAAGAAAAATGTCGACGCATCATCGCCACCGACACTGCTGTCGCTGCCTGTGCCGCTGATCCCCAGACGGTCCAGCCCGGCTTTTGCCAGAATGATCCCGTCATAGCCGCCCTCCTGCAGCTTACGCAGCCGCGTATCTACGTTGCCGCGGATATTCTCACATACTACATTCTTCCACAGCTTTCCGGCCAGAAGCTGCCGCCTCCTGCTGCCGCTGCCGATCCGAAACGCCGTGCCGCCGTCGGACTGCTCCTGCGGCATCCGCCCCTGCTTTGGAACCACCAGCACGTCCCGCACGTCCGCTCTGGGCAACACGGCCGCAATGGTCAGGCCGCCGGCCAGCGTCATGGGCAGATCCTTGGCTGAGTGCACCGCAAGATCGATGTGCCCCTCCTGCAGTGCCTGTTCAAACTCCGAGGCAAAAACTCCCTTATCGCCAATCTCCGTCAGCGGTTTATCCTGTATGATATCCCCTTTTGTCCGCAGAATCACGATTTCCGTCTGCAGACTGTCATCCGCCGCCTGCAGCGCTTCCTGCACCAGGGCGGCCTGTTTCAGGGCAAGTCTGCTTCCCCGCGTTCCGATCCTGATCTTATTCATCACACTCTCCATCTCCCTGTCGGCCGCTGTTCTTCTCCGTTCCTGAATAACTGTCCTGACGAAAAATCTCTTCCGCCAAAAGCGCTGCCAGCTCCTCCAACGCTGCCTTACCCTCTTTCTCCAGACAGTACAGGAACAGCTTCTCCAGAATCCGTTTCCTGTCAGACTCCTGCGTCACCCGCTCCATCACCATCGGGCGAATTTGACCCAATAAGTCAATCGTATCGCCCAGCCCATCCGGCAGCATACCGGCGATTTTTCCCCGCAGCCAGGACGCCGCCGCCGGACTTTTACCGTCCGTGGATATACCCACCGTCAGGGCTCCCTCCTTCACCAGCGCCGGAAAAAAGAAGGTACACTTCTCCCGGTCATCCACCACATTGACCGGAATATGCGCCGCCTGACAGTACTCCGCAATACGCCCGTTCAACGCTTCCTCATCCGTGGCCGCGATCACAAAATCCGCTCCGGCCAGATCCTCCAGACAAAAAAACCGTTCCACAAAAAGAAGAGAAGCCGCCCCATGTTCCTGCTCCCGCGGCCGCTTCTCTAATGTCCTCATACAATCCTCGATCCTGGGCGCGATCACTGTCAGAACCGGGCCAAAAGGAAGCAGTTTCTCCACTTTCCTCGCTGCCACCCGGCCACCGCCCACAACCATACCCTTTTTCCCGCCTATCTCCATAAAAAAAGGAAAATGTCCCATACTATCTGCCGCCTTCCCTGCGCACTTTCAGGATACCTTGTCATTTCCCGCCAGATATCCTGATGATCTGATGTCCTGACGCGCTCACCGTTATTTCTCATACACTGTCTGCTTCATCAGCACCTGCACAACGGCTTCAAACGATGCACTGTCCAGCTCATCCCGCAGCAAATAGAGCAGCTTTTCCGCCGGACACCGCGCATAGCGTTCCTTCCAGTTTCGGTCAGTCTCCGTAAACCGGTGGAATGAAAGCGTCTTACCAAGCATCTCCAGCTCTTCCGCCAGAATCTCCTCCGCATCCGCCAGCGCCTGCTGCTTTAACCTGTTATTTTCTTCGGCCAGGCTCTTAATCTCATCCAACGCCACAAGACGGCAATGCTCCAGCCGCCCAATCTCCGCATCCATATCCGGCGGCATGGAAATATCAACAAAAAGCCTCTCTTTCGTCTCCCTGGCCCTTCTCAACACTTCCCCGACCCGGCCGGCCGTCAGCGTATAATGAGGACTGGCCGTGGCGGAGATCACCACATCCGCTTCCTGCAGATAAGCATACCGCTCCTGATAGGGTACATTTTCCACCCGCGGACTGCCGCTTTGAAGAAGCCCGTTGTGCGACCGGATCGTGGCGATGATGCGGATATTTTCCTGACTCAGCAGGTTCTTCAGGATGATGCCGCCCATCTGTCCGCTGCTGCCCATCAAAAGCACCGTTTTATGAGGCAGCGGCAGACGGAACACTTCATTTGCCGCCAGCGTAGCCACGGAAACGGAAGTTTTGGAAAGCATCGTCTCCGTCTTCACCCGTTTGGCGCACGCCAGCGCCGCCTGAAAAATACAATTCAACTCATAACCGGTACAGCCGTCCTCTTTGGCATGGATGTAAGCATCCCGCACCTGCCCCAGAATCTCATCCTCACCGATCACCATGGACTCCATCCCGCAGACTACCCGTAAAAGATGCTGCAGCGCCTTTCGCCCCTGATAGCGTCTGGCCAGCCCTCTGATCCACTCGCCGTCACAGCCGGTCGCTCTGGCCAGCGCTTCTTCCAATTGCCGGAAACGGTTTGCCTCTCCCGGCACATAAAGCTCCGTGCGGTTGCAGGTGGACACCAATACGCACTGTTCCATCCCGCAGACCGCCAGAATCTCCCTCAGGCAGTCCTCTCTTTCTTCTTTTACGATAAAACATCTCTGTCTGTCCGCAGATTCCGCCGTTTTATGGCTGATGCTGATGCATTCCATCTTTTTACAACCTTCTCTTTTCCCTGTCAGTCAAAAAATTTACCTCTGAAAAATTCTCATTTCTGTCATTTAACAGGTCGCCCCGCCTTTCAAATGCAGCTTCGCCCCGATGATCTCTTCCCTGCGGGCCAGCAGATCGTCCGTCATAAGCTGGGCCTGCACATTCTCGAATCCGAGTCTGCTGATGGTATCCGCGAAGCGTTCGCCCGTCCTGCCCTGTTCCCGGAACAACAGAATCGCCTTTTCCAGTACGGAAAGCACTTCTTCCTCGCTTAAGAAAATCTTATCCAGCTTCCGCCCCTGGGCTACCCGCTTGCCCCAGCGGCCGCCGATGTAAACACGGTAACCGTAAGCGCTCTCCTCCGCTGCCTTAAACGGACATTTGCCCACGCAGCGGCCGCAGTTGTTACACTGGTCCGGATCGATCACCAGCTTGCCGTCCACCACCAAAGATGCCTCCACCGGGCACGCCAGAGCGACCTGACAGATCTTACAGCCGCGGCATTTCTCCGGATCGATCACCGGCACTTTCTGTCCTACGATACCGAAATCGTTCAGATCCGGTTTCACGCAGTTGTTCGGGCACCCGCCCACCGCGATCTTGAACTTATGGGGCAGCTTCACGGACGCATAGCCGTGGAAGAACCGCTCATGAATCTCCTCCGACAGACGATAGGAATCCAAAAGACCGTATTGGCAGGTCGTTCCCTTACATGCCACCACCGGACGCACTTTGGATCCGGTACCGCCGGTCTCCAGACCTTCCTCCGCCAGAAATGCCCGGAGCGCCTCGATCCTGTCAAAAGGCACACCCACGATCTCCAGCGTCAGACGGGTGGTCATCACCACATCCCCGCTGCCGAACTTCTCCGCCGCCTCCGCGATCTTTTTATGCTCCGCCACGGTGATCTTGCCGTTTCTGGTGATCACGCGCACGTTGAACTTATTGGTGCCCTTATTGTGCAGACAGCCCAGCGCCTTAACACGGGTGATCTCCTCCGCAGGCACCGTCACCACACCCGGCTTATCTGCCACCTTCACCACATTGAAGAAGGAAGACCCTTCCAGCACCTTCGTGTTCGTATAGCCGTAGCGTTTCAGTCTGTTCTGCAGCAGATAGGCCCTCTTGCCCTTCGCGCACACAAGCAGAAGCTTCTCGTCTTTACCAAGCCCCGGCACTTCACCCTTTACTTTTAACAGATCCACATAAGTGGCTCCCGCGATGGTCGGTCCTGCCGGATTCACGTCGATCACACGATAGCCTTCCGCCGCTCCTGCCAGATACTCCGCCGGCGTGAAGCTGTCCAGATCGCCCTCGATCTTATTCAGAAGCATATGTACCGCCTGCACGAAAGGATGGATCGCCGTGGAAAAAGGCGGCGCATAGGACAGATCCAGACATGTCATCTGCTCCAGCGTGGCGCCAAAGGTCACTGCCATCACACCGATGTCCGTCACCTTATCCACCGCGCCGGGACCCAATACCTGCACGCCCAGCAGCTTATGGCTGTCCGCATCCGCCACCAGCTTGATGGTAAACCATGCGCTGCCCGGATAATAATGCGCCTTGTCATCCGTCACCGCCAGCGCACAGACCGGCTTATAGCCTGCCGCTTTCGCCTGCTCCTCGGAAAGCCCGGTCCGGCCGCCCGAAAGCCCCGGCAGCTTCACCACGCCCGTTCCCAGAACGCCCGGATAACCCACATCCCTGCCGCCAAGCGAAAGCGCCAGCATCCGGCCCTCTATGTTGGCGGAAGACCCCATAGGCGACCACTGCCGCTCACCCGTGAGACGGTTCTTCACCATCGCGCAGTCACCTGCCGCATACACATCCGGTACGCTGGTCGCCATCTTATCATCCACCAGAATCGTGCCTTTAAACATCTCCATGCCCGTATCCTGCAAAAAGCCCGTATTCGGCCGGATGCCGATGGACAGGATCACCACGTCTGCCGGCAGCAGTCCCTTGTCCGTCTGCACGCCTTCCGCTCTCTCCTCGCCCGTCACGCCGTTAAGCTTCGTTCCGGTGAGCACCGTGATTCCCTTTTTCTCCAGATGACGGACCGCAAAATTCGCCATCTCCGTGTCGAAGCCCGGCATGATCTGCGGAGCCATATCGATCAGCGTCACGGACAGTCCCTTTTCCAGAAGGTTCTCCGCCACTTCCAGACCGATGAAACCGCCGCCAACAACCACGGCACGCTTCATACCGTCGCGGGCAATATACTCCCTTGTCTCAATCGCATCGTCAGGCGTCCGCATCACGAACACACCCGGCAGATTAAGACCCGGCAGCGGCGGCACCACCGGTGATGCCCCCACCGCCACGATACAGGCATCGTATTCGTAGACTTCCTCCGCTCCCGTGCGCAGATTCTTCGCCGTCGCCTTCTTCCCGGCCGGATCAAGCGCCACCACTTCCCGCTGCGGATAGACCATCGCCCCGGTCAACGCGCTGTACTTCTCCGGCGTATTCACGATCAGCTGCTCCTTCTCCGGGATCGATCCGCCCACATAATAGGGCAGTCCGCAGCCCGCATAGGAAATGTCCTTTCCCTTGGTGACAATGGTCACCTCCGCTTCCGGATTCACCCGTTTAAATTTCGCCGCAGCCTTCGTTCCGGCCGCCACCCCGCCAATTACCAGTAATTTCATATCCTGCCTAACCTCCTCTTTCTATGATTCCGTAACCCTTGATAGCCTTGTTTCCTTTTCATTACTTAATGATGCCATAAAAAGAAGAAAAATGCAATTCCGATGAAATTCCCTGCGCTGCAGCAGGATGCAGGGCACCGCAAATAACAACTCCTATCCCCTCCTCTCAAGCTCCCGCAGGTTGATCATGGAAATGATCTCTTTCTGCCGCTTTTCCACCTCCTCGATCCTGATTCTGCCAATGTCATTTCTTATTTTTTCAAACGCAATGGCAGGAAACAGTTTTTCACACAGATCATTGATCCCCGGCGATGCCCCCATCAGGGCTGTTACAAGCGCCTTCTCGTCAAACAGTCGCAGGCTCTCTTCCAGTTCCTTTTCCGGAATTGCAGACAGCTGTTCAAAATCCGTTATCATCCGGGGCTGTATGTCCGGTTCTAATATGTCGTTGATGGAGACATCATACAGGCTGGACAGCTGCAGAAGAATCTCCAGGTCGGGGATCGTCGCTCCCGTCTCCCATTTTGAGACAGCCTGCCTCGACAGATGCAGTCTTTTTGCCAGATCCTCCTGCGTATAATGATGCTTTTTCCGCAGATATTGCAAGTGCCCCGCTACCAGATTCGTATTCATATTAAATCCACTCCTTTCTCGTCCCTGTACTGCTGTTATCTCTATTATAAAGCATATGGAAAGAAGCGATAAGCATCTGTCAGGCGCAATAAAGCAAGCAATAATCGTCTGGCAGATTGCTATACCGCTTGCTGTCACTCCCTGCTCTGAAACTTCCATTCCAAAAACAAGGACAAATAAAAGCCCAAAATGTCAGGACTTCCACATACGCATATGTTACAATGACTTCATCAGGGCAGGAGTCAAACAGTCAATAATCCCGCCACAAGCACAGTACCTGGCTCATTGCACGCGGGATAAATTGACAACAACATAATCAGTATGGACGACAGGGAGGAAACATGGACTGGCTGACAAGTTTCAAAAAAGCGATCGATTATATGGAAACGCATATGCTCTCGGATATTGGCGCCAAAGATGTGGCAGATGCGGTACATATATCGCCCTCTTACTTCCAAAAGAGTTTTAAGATCGTAACCGGTTATTCCATTGGGGAATATCTGCGAAACCGCAGGCTTTACCTGGCCGGAATGGATGTGCTGAATGCCGTCCCGGCAGACAACAGTCCTTTGCAGAAGAACCCGAAAGCGCTTGCAGACAAGACCGTGCTGGATCTGGCCTATAAGTACGGATATGATACACCGGAAAGTTTTACCAAAGCCTTTTCCCGCTTTCACGGTATGTCGCCTACGCAGCTTAAGTCCCAGCCTACAAAGATTAAAGTTTTTCTGCCTTTGATCGTAGAAATCTCAATACGAGGAGGAAACAAAATGGAGTTTCAATTAGAAAAAAGACAAAGCATGCAGATGATCGGATTAGGACGAATCTTTTCTTATGATACCTCTTATCAGGATATCCCCAAATTCTGGTGTGATTTCTGTAGCAGATACTGCACGCAGGATACACCGGCCTCGCCGGAAGAACAGGCGATCCGGCAGACGATCGCAGAATGCATCGTGGGAGAATTCGGCGTCTGCGTGGAAGACATTGATGACGGGGAACATTTCCACTACTATATCGCAGGTGCGTACCAGGGCGGCGCCGTGCCGGAAGGCATGTCTGTCTTTGAAATTCCCGCCAGCGAATGGGCCAAGTTTCATTGCATTGGCCGCATACCGCAAAGCCTGCAGACAGTCAATACCCGTATCTTCAGTGAATGGCTTCCGGGAAACCAGGAATTTGAAATGTCAATGCCAATGAATATTGAATGGTACTCAAACGGAAACACCGAAAGCGACGACTATGTCAGCGCTATTTGGATCCCGGTAAAACGTTTATAATCCGTTAAGAGGGCAAGGTTCTTTTTGCCCCTGATGCGTAACATGAAGACACTAAAAAGCGGCGTTCCTGTTATCCCTGTCAGGGATAGAGGAACGCCGCGTCTGCGTCGTATTCAGTTTTCATTTATTCTTTCTCAATGTTGTATGCCGGCGATTGGACTTGCAGTGTTTCGGGCAGCATACCAAGGCTCTTCCATATATGGCTCCTGCAAGAGCCGGGAACAGAAATTTGTTATGTCGTTTACTATAATTCTATGCCAGATTACAGAATTTTCTGCTATAATAGTAAATCAGAAAATAAAAATACAGATGCGAGGACGTTAACATGAAAAAAGGAAAAACAAGAAGCATTGGTATTCGGGCTAAAATTCTGTTCCCTGCAAGTTTGGTAATTATTTTACTGTCTCTGGTAATGGGTATCACCTCATACCAACGCATTAAAGAAGGACTGATTGCCATGGGTGTTGAAGAAGCACAGATGGCGGCAACTATTTCCACAAAAGTGATTGACGCGGATCAGGTAGCCGGGATATCAGCAGAGTCACAAGGAAGCGAAGCGTATAACGCCCTGCTGGAAAGCATGCTTGGCGTTATGCAGGATTGCGGAATTGAATATTTGTATACTTTATATACGGATGGCAATAAAGTATACTACGGAATTGACGCAGACAGTACGGGTGACGGTAATCAATACGGCACCGTTTTCGAGACGTCGTATCAGGAATTGAAATCTGTTTTCGACGGGGAAATGTATGTGCAGGACTATATTGATTCCACCCCAGACGGCGATCTGATTTCGGCATATATGCCCCTTATTGACAGCCACGGAGAAGTTGTCAGCATCGTGGGCTGCGATTACAATGCGGCCGGAGTCGTGGAACGTTTGGCTGAGGCTCTTAGCCGCGTAATACAAATTTCACTGATCTGCCTGGCCATCGCCCTGTTAATCCTCAATGTTACAGTAGGACAAGTGATCAGGACACTGCATAAAGTTGACGGTAAAATCTATGATCTGGTACATAATGAAGGTGACTTGACGCAGACTCTCGATGTCCATACCGGGGACGAAATGGAAGTGATCGCGGAGAATGTCAACGGGCTGCTTCAGCATATACGTGAAATTATGCTGAACATCTCCCAGAATTCAGAATATTTAAAAGATTCCTCCCATAAGGTGTCAAGCAAGCTGGAATATGGCAATTCAGAGATTGCCGACGTTTCCGCTTCGATGGAAGAGATGAGCGCCGCAATGGAGGAATCCAGCGCTTCGCTGTCTCAGGTGAATGAATCTATCAGGCAGATATTTGAGTCGATAGAGAGTATTTATGAACAGGCCGTAAGCGGAAGCACTTCTTCTGACAGAATCATGAAAAGCGCTTCGGAAGTATATAACCGGGCAGTGACAGAGAAACAGGACGCAATGCTTCAGGCTGCCAATATGGCAGCAACGGTTCACCAGAAAATCGAGAAATCCAAGGATGTAGAGAAGATCAGGGAACTCACAAAGAACATTATCACCATCACCGAAGAAACGAATCTGTTGGCATTAAATGCAAGTATCGAAGCCGCGCGGGCAGGAGAAGCGGGAAGAGGATTTGCGGTGGTCGCAGACCAGATCGGGAAGCTGGCTTCCAACTCCGCCGCCTCTGCAACAGAGATTCAGAAAGTAACCGCTGATGTGATCCAGACGGTAGACGAACTGGCAGCCGAAGCGCAGGAAATGATTACTTTCATGAATGAGACAGCGCTCGGCGGTTATGAAAAGCTGCTGGAAACCAGCGAAAGCTATCAAACCAATGTCGGAAACATGAATGAGATGATGCAACGCTTTGCTACGGAAAACGAGCAGTTGAAGCTGAATATGAACGAAATTAAAACGGCTTTGGGAGATGTGAAAACAGCCGTAAGCGAAAGTGCGGCAGCGGTAACAAATGTGGCGGAAACTGCCGTAAGACTGGCAGACCACGTAAGCGAAATCGGAAAAGAATCCGATTTCAATCTGGAAATTGTGGGCAGATTAAACAATGAAGTAGGTAAGTTTAAATTATAAACACTTTGGCCGGGGCACGCATGCAATGCGAAACCCCGGCCAGTCCATTTCAGCTCTATCCTATATTCCAGTCCTCACTGTTTCAGATCCTCTTCCAGCACTTTAGCCAATAACTCTGCCGCCGGCAGGATCACGCGCTTCTGCACGCAGAACGCCGGATGATGGATCGGATGGCCTACGCCCGTACCGACCTTCAGATAACAGCCCGGTATCTGCCTGCCCATCGTTTCTTCCTCCATATAATAAGAGAAATCATCCCCGCCCAGAGACATTTCCTCGGGCACCGTCCTCATCCCCTGACTCTGCGCAACCTTCCCGCAAAGCTGTGCCATCTTACCGTCATTATAGGTGGCCGGTGCACTGTCGATCCAGGTGATCTCCGCTTCCGCACCGTAAGCCGCAGCAATTCCCTCCACGGTCTCCCGCACTCTCCGCTCATATAAAACCCGGTCTTCCCTGTCCATCGTGCGCACCGTGCCTTCCAGCTCCGCCTCTCCGGGAATCACATTCCAGGTGGTCCCCGCCTGCACCTTCGTCACGCTGAGCAGAGCCGGATGAAAAGCGTTCACATTACGTCCCACGATCGTATGCAGCCCCTGTATGATGGCTGCCGCAACCGGAATCGGATCGATTCCGTCATCGGGGTGGGCGCCATGACAGCCGATCCCTTTCACACGGATCCCGAACCTGTCCACCGCCGCAGTCACATATCCTTCCCGGATGCCGATCACGCCGACCTCATTCGTCGGATCCGCATGAAATCCCCAGATGCGCTCCACATCATCCATCACATCCGTTTCCAGTATCTTCATGGCTCCGCGGGCATCCTCCTCTCCGGGCTGGAAGATGAATTTAATCGTACCGCACAGCTCCTCACTGCGCTCCTTTAACAAAAGCGCCGCCCCGATTCCGGCCGTGATATGCAGATCATGACCGCAGGCGTGCATTTTCCCCCTGCATTCGGAAGCATAGGGAATCTCCGCCTCCTCCACAATGGGGAGCGCGTCGATATCGCAGCGAAGGGCGAGGGTTTTCCTTCTTCCGTCAGGCGCCTTCCCGGTTCCCCGCACCACCGCCACCAGTCCCGTAGCCAGCGGATACGGCAGGATCTCTATTCCCGCCTCCGTAAGCAGCTCCCGTATCTTTGCCGTCGTTTCCACTTCCTCATAAGACAACTCCGGATGCCTGTGAAACCACTCGAACTGCTCTATCAGATACTGTTCTAACTGTCTTTCACCCTCTAATGCCATCTTGATCACCCTTCCTTCCTCTGCTATGAATACTTTCGTCCATCTTATCGTGCACCTGTCCTGTTTTCACTCTGCCGCCTCAGTTTATGCGCTGCACCTTCTATCTCCCACTGTTCGGGTCAAGCGCATCCCGCAGCGCATCTCCGATAAAGTTGATCGCCATCACTACCACTACGATCAGCAGGCCCGGCGGAATCCACAGCCAGGGCTGTGTCGTCAGCACCGTCAACGACTGGGCTCCGTTTAACATATTGCCCAGACTCGATGCAGGCGGCTGTACCCCCTGTCCCAGAAAGCTCAGTGCCGCCTCGTCCAGAATCGACAGCGCCAGCACTGACGTGGCATAGACCAGAATCGGCGCCACAGTATTAGGCAAAATCTCCGAGAACAGTATATGCCGAAGCGGCATCCCCGCCACGATGTTGCCCTTCACGAAATTCGTCTCCCGCAGGCTTAAGACGTTGCCCCGCACCAGTCGCGCAATCCCCGGCCAGTCTACGAAACCAAGGATCAGGATGATATTCCACATTCCGGGTTTAAAGACGGCCGCCGCCACCAACACCAGCAATATATAAGGAAAAGACATGACCATATCGGTAAAACGCATAATGATCATATCCGCCACGCCTCCGAAATAGCCGGCCACCAGACCCAGCAGCACACCGATGCCCGTAGAGATGAGCGTTGCCATCACCCCCACCAGCAGGGAAATCCTGGTGGCATACAGAAGCCGGCTGAGTACATCCCTGCCGATCTGATCTGTCCCCAGCCAGAATTCTTTAGAAGGTCCCTCCGCAAAAGGGCCGGCAATATCATTCGGATCATAAGGAGCAATGACCGGGGCCAGAATCGCCGCCCCCACGATCACCGCCAGCACGATCAGACTGACCGCCGCCAGATGATGCCGCTTAAACCGCCTGATCACCGTCTGCAGATAACTTTCACTGCTGATATCCGATTTGGGGCCTCTACCGCCGTCATTTTTCCCGAATTTCTTTCTGATCCCCGCCTCGGCCGGAATCGCCGCCGTGCCCTCTCCATAAAATTTCCTGTCTATCTCCCGCAGCATCATTCGCACCAACTCCCGCAATGTTACTTTACTGTTCTGTTACTGTTATTTTTCTATTACTGTTGCTTTTCTGTCACTGTTGCTTTTCTATTACTTTAACTTTACTTCTGCTACTCTGTCAGTTCTCTTTCTCTTCACCGGAATTCTGTCAATACCGGAATCAGCCCTTTTTCATTCTAATCCAGCTGAATCGTCGGATCCACCAGCGCATACAGAATATCCGTCACCAGATTTGCCATAAGCACCACAATAGCCGATAACAGGCAGACTCCCATGATCACCGGAAAATCCCGGTTGCTGATAGCGCTCATCGTCATCAGGCCAAGCCCCGGCCAGGAGAACACCTGCTCGATAATGACCGCTCCGCCAAACAGCATCGGAATCTCCATGCCGATGACCGTAATGATCGGCACCAGCGCATTGCGCAGGGCGTGTTTGTTGATGACAAGAAACCGTCCGATTCCCTTGGCTCTCGCCGTCCGCAGATAATCCTGCTGCAGGATCTCCAGCATCGCGCTCCTGATATAGCGGATATTACTGCCCGCCATGGAAAAGGCCAGCACAGTCACCGGCATCACCATATGTTTTGCCACATCCGCCGCACCGCCCTGCGTTCCCAGCGTCGTCATCCCGCTGGAGGGCAGCCAGCCCAGCTTCACCGTAAAAAGATAGATCAGCAGAAGCGACAGGAAGAACCCCGGCACGCTGCTGCCAAGAAAGGAAACCGTCACCACCGCATAATCCCCTTTGGAATACTGCCGGATCGCACTGTAGATTCCCGCCGGAACCGCCAGCAGCAGGCTCACCAGAAGAGACACGCCCATCAAGAGCAGCGTAGGGCCGATATGGCTGCCGATCATGGCGCTGACCGGCTGAAACGACTTCATCGAATAGCCCATATTCCCCTGCAGAAGCTCTCCCAGCCAGACAAAATACTGCACCAGCACCGGCTGATCCAGCCCAAGCGCGATCCGTTTCGCCTCCACTGCCGCCTCCGACACGCGCGGCCCCTGCAGCATCTCCAGCGGACTTCCCGCCAGACACATGATCGTATAATCAATGACCGTAATGCCGATCAAAACCGGAATGGCGATCAAAATACGTTTTAAAATATATTTCCCCATAACTTCCTCGCTTCCGCCTAACCGTTAAGCACCACCGGACAGGCCGCCATATGCACGCCCGGATTCTCCGCCTGCTCCCGGTCCCCGGCCATCCTGTCACCAATCTCCGCCGCCTGCATTCTTCCGCTTCCTGTATCTGCCTCCAACGCTTTCCCGACGGTTCCGTTTACCGCCTGCATCTCTGGTATCTCCTGCCTGCACTGCGCCGTCGCATAAGGACACCTGGGATGGAACCGGCACCCCTCCGGCGGACATGTACTGCTGCCGATCTCCCCCTGCAGGAGACTGCGTTCCCTGCCTTTTTCCGTCGGATCGGGGATTGGCACCGCCTCCAGCAATGCCTGCGTGTATGGATGCACCGGATGATGAAAGATTTCCTTCGCGTCGCCATACTCCACGATCTTGCCCAGATACATAACCGCAATCTGGTCGCTCACGTAGTTGACCGCCCCCAGTCCGTGCCCCACAAACAGAAGCGTCAACCCAAGCTCCTTCTGCAGTTCTTTCAGCAGATTTAAGATCTGCGCCTGAATGGACACGTCCAGCGCGCTCACCGGCTCATCGCAGACGATAAACTCCGGATTTAAGGACAATGCTTTCGCAATCCCGATCCGCTGCCGCTGCCCGCCGGAAAACTCGTGGGGATATCTGCCCAGCACCGTTCTCGGCAGCCCGACCATATCCAGCAGCCGCAGGATTTCCTTTTCGACCGTGTCCCTGCGCGCGATCTGGTGATACAACATGGGCTGTGCCAGTATCTCATAAATATGTTTGCGGGGATTTAACGAAGAATAAGGATCCTGAAAGATCATCTGCAGCTTCGTCCTGACCTCCCGCATCTGCTTTCTGTCCTTCTGCAGGGCAGACAGGTCAACACCATCATAATAAATCTTCCCCTCCGTGGGCGTCTCCAAGCCTACCAGCTGCCTGCCGATGGTGGATTTTCCGCAGCCCGATTCTCCCACCAGTCCCAGCGTCTGCCCGCGCATCACAGAAAAACTGACCCCGTCCACCGCCTTTACATAACCGGTCGTATGCGTGATGATCCCGCCCTTGACAGGATAATATTTCTTCAGATTTTCCACCCGGATCAACGGTATGTTCTCTTTTTCCACTATAATCATCCTCCGGCTGAGTCCCATTGCCCAGCTGTTACCTGTATCCGTCGCAGACTGCGCTCCCCTGTTCTTCCTCAAAGGCCACAATACATCTGGCGGCATGTCCTTCCCCGAAGCAGTACAGTTCCTGCGGGTTGTCACATGCCTCCCGCCTGTAGGGACAGCGATCCGCAAACCGGCATCCGGCAATATCGTCATAATTCTCCGGCACCATGCCCGGTATCGCCATCAGCTGCCTCTCCCTGTCGTCCCGTATGGTGGGCACCGTCTCGAGAAGCGCCTGTGTATAAGGGTGCTTCGGCTTTACAAAAAGCTCCTGCACCGGTGCTTCCTCCACGATCTGGCCAGCATACATCACGATCACCCGGTCCGCCATATTGGCCACCAGACCGATATCGTGGGTGATCAGGATCATGGCCATGTCCTTTTCCCGGCGCAGCTCCCCAAGCAGCTTCATGATCTGTGCCTGAATGGTCACATCCAGCGCCGTTGTCGGCTCGTCGGCGATCAAAAGTTTCGGGTTGCAGGACAGCGCCATGGCGATCATCACCCGCTGACGCATACCCCCGGACAACGTGTGGGGAAACTTCCGCATCACCGCCTCGGCTTCCGGCATCCCCACCTGCATAAGCAGGCTGACCGCCCGCTTTCCGGCCTCTTCCTTCGACAGTTTCATGTGGATGCGGATGCTCTCCGTGATCTGGCTGCCCACCGTAAATACCGGATTTAAGGAAGTCAGCGGATCCTGGAAGATCATCGTCAGCGCATCTCCTCTGACCGTATCCAGCTCCTTTTCCGTCATCGTAAGAAGGTTCTTATTTTCAAAGAGGACAGAGCCGTCTTTGACAGCTCCGCCCCTTCCCAGTAATCCCATGATCGACAATGAAGTAACACTTTTTCCGCAGCCCGATTCTCCCACCAGGCAGACCACTTCCCCGCGGTCCACGTGGAAACTGACGTGATCCACGCTGATATTTGATCCGTAATCGCCGGCAAAAACCGTCGTTAAATCCTGCACTTCCAGTAAATGCGGCATAAGGTTACCTCCTTTGGTTCCGCCGTATGCAGCACGCCGGCACAACACGGCTGCTGCAAAATCATTTCCTGCCGTCCTCCAAACATTATGCTACTGCGTCACATCCCAGTTATGCACATTGTTGAAGAACCCGTACACGCTGGGTTCCGCCCCGGTCACCCGGTTATTGACCGCCCCCTGCGCGCTGATGACATAGACGGAGAACATCGGCGCCTCCGCCTGCATCTTCGTATCCACCGTGGAATAGAAACCGGTGATCTCGGACACGTCGCTGGTCTGCTGCGTCCCGTCAAGAGCCGCCGCCACCTCTTCGTCATAATATCCCGTCCAGCTTCCCTCGCCGCCTAACAGCCAGGACACATCCGGATAGGGATCCACCGGCGCATAAGTATACTGCACCGCCATAATATCATAATCCGTGCTGCCCGCCACCGTCATCAGCGTGGACAGGTCTACCGTTGTGATCTCCGCTTTGACTCCCACTGCAGCCCACTGTGCCACAATGACCTGCGCACCGTTCACAAAAGTATTGTCGCCCGAATTCACATAGAAACGCAGCGTCTGGGAGCCATCCCATCCGGCCTCTTCAAGCAGTTCCTTCGCCTTCTCGGGGTTGTATTCCATCGGTGTGATCCCTTCGTCATAAAAAGGACTCGCTGAGGAAAGGAATCCGTCTATCACTTCTCCGTGACCTTTTAACAGCTGATCCACCAGCTGCTGCCTGTCAATGGCATACACAAGCGCCTGCCGCACCTTCGCATCCGGAATATTCGCCGTCTGGATAAAAGCAGACTGATTGGTCACCGGGGATCCGTAGACCACTTTCACATTTTCAAGCGCCTCGATGCTGTCATAATCCTCCTGCGGGATCGCCGTCATCGTATGCTGTGTGATGTCGATCTCGCCCGACTGCAGTCCCGCGTAAACCTGGCTACCGTCCACGATCTTGATATTCAGCTTGTCGATCTTCGGCTGCCCTTTCCAGTATGCCGTGTTGGCCGTATAGGAAATATAATGGTTGGGATCGTAACCCGTCAGGATATAAGGCCCGCTGACTACATCCGGCGCATTGAACCAGTCGGCGGAAGTCAGCTCTTCCTCACTGAATTTCTCGATGACATGCTTCGGCAGAACATGTAAATATCTTCCGTAGCTGTTCTGGAACGTCGTCAGCGCCATCGGATATTTGGCCGTAAACTCGATCGTCTTATCATCTTTCACCGTCAGGCCTGCCATGGAAGCAGCCCCTTCCTCCACGAAGCCCGTCGCATCATCGGTTCCCTCGAAAGCATAGAGCAGCAACGTGGTGTTGGCCACCACCGGGCTTGCATAACGCAGCACCGAATACTCCACATCCTGAGCCGTCACCGGCGTTCCGTCAGACCAGGTCGCCGCATCGTCGATATGCACCGTAAAATGAATGTTGTCCTCCGTGGTAATGGAATCCGCCAGCATCGGCTGGAAGTTCAAGTCCTTATCCAGTTCCATCAGGGGCAGGAACATCAGATCCAGCGCATACTTATTGAGCTCTGTCTGGTCATTGGCAAAAGGATTCACCCCGCCCAGACTGTCCGTCACGCCGATATTAATGATCTTCTCACCCTCTGCCGCCACGGCCGGCCCCGCTCCGGCGCCTTCCCCGTCTGCTGCGGCATCGCCCTCCGCCGTATTCTCTCCTGCCGCGTCCCCTGCAGCAGCGTCATTTGCAGCCGGATTGTCTGCATCCGCCCCGTTTCCGTCACTGCCGGCACCGCCGCACGCCACGACAGATACTGCCATGACCAGGATCAGAAACAGACTTAACAGTCTTCCTTTGATTTTTTTCATAGTCTCTCCTCCATTTTCGAAGCGTTCTGTTGCAAAGTGCTTTGTATCTGTGACGCTTCCACACAGATTTCCGTTGGTCATTTTTGCATTTCTATTTTTTCCCAATCGACTTAGTATAGCATAATCTTGACAAAAAAAGCAATGCGCTGTATATTTTCTACGAATATATTATTTTACATAAGGAAATCGTGATGAAAAATCTGCTTAATTATCAATCCAGTGAATACGACTGCGGCCCGGTATCCCTGACCAACGCGATCCGGTATCTGTTCGACCGGGAAGTCATCTATCCTGACATCATTAAATATATTATGCTCTATTGTCTCGATTCATACAATGAAAACGGTGAAATCGGCAAACGCGGCACCTCCGCCTCCGCCATGCTTTTTTTAAGCAACTGGCTCAACCAGTTCGGACAGGTGAAGAACTTTCCCGTTGCCTGTGAATTTCTGTCCGGTGAAGAAGTCTGCATATCCTGTGACAGCAGGATCGGCAAAGCCCTGCGGCAGGGCGGGGCCGTACTGCTGCGGCTCTTTCTGGATGTCAGCCATTATGTGCTTTTGACCGGGATCGAAGGAGATAATGTCTATCTCTTCGACCCTTATTATGAGGAACTGGACGATCCGGAACTGGATCAGGAATATTTCGAAGACGGTATCGCCTTTATCACGGATCAGCCCAAGCGCGCCAACCGGGTAGTCTGTGCGCAGCGCCTGAACCGTCTGACAGAAGGCTATTATGAGATGGGCCCCTATGAGATGCGCGAGGCGGTGATCGTGTTCAACAAGGAAACGAAGCTGACGGCGCCCTGAAACAAACATCTGCCGTAACAAAAAAATCCGCAGGACAACCTGCCTGTGCAGAACAATAAAAAAGCATGTCTGAAAATCCTTTACTGCTTACCTTCAGACATGCTTTTTTATTGTCTGATGCACTTTACTGCTCCATGCACCGTCTTGTTTCCCGCTTCTTACTGCTCTTACTGCTCCATCTGCCGTCCCAAAAACCCTGCTGCCGACTGGATCAGCTTCTGCTCCACCTCGCCCATCTTGGACTTATGGTCGGTTTCCAGCAGCACCACCGATCCGATCACGTCTCCCTCACAGATGATCGGGCTGATGGCCTCATGATGCACATCTTCCAGATCGTTGCCCACCTCGATGAAATTCCGGTCACCTTTGGCCGCTACCACGCTCTCTCTGTGGTCGATCTTCTCCTCCAGCTCCCTGCTGATCGACTTGCCCAGCATGTTCTTCATACCGCCTGCCACTGCGATAAACTGGTCTCTGTCAGAGATCATCGCCACATGTCCGGACACCTGCGCCATACTCTCCGCGTACTGCTTGGCAAAAGTTCCCATCTCACCGATCGGCGAATACTTTTTCAGGATGATCTCGCCTTCCCTGTCCGTAAAGATCTCCAGCGGATCCGCTTCCCTGATCCGCAGTGTTCTGCGGATTTCCTTCGGAATTACGATTCTTCCCAGATCATCTATTCGTCTTACAATGCCTGTTGCTTTCATTCATTTATCCCTCCAAATTTACAAAATATAGTTTTTTTCATAACAGCAAAGATATACAGCACGACGTTCTGCAATCTTTTATTGTAATGGTAAAATCCTCTCAAGCGCCATAACATTTCATGGCTGCACTGCATTTTAATCTGCCGGCCGCTTCACAGCCGCCGACGTTTTTACTATTATTTGTAAAGAAGGAAATTATATGCATCCAAATTCGGAAATTTAAACGATACCTTTTTATAAATATGCTGCCCTTTCACCCGCTTAATATCAATACTAAAGATTCGCCTTTATGAAATTCCAAAACATACTTTACTTTATTCTATATTTATATAATCGTAAATATAATTG
>VSOD01000109.1 GCA_009774655.1 Lachnospiraceae bacterium | reverse complement strand
TTCCTCCCTCTTACGGCTTCCTATATGCTCAGGAGGCTCGGTGGCTCTTATATGTGTTTAAGAGACAGCTCATCACCGTGGGATTCTTCAAAGCAACTATCGTAATCACAGGCTTATCGCCCATCCGTTTGCGCATCTCTTCCACCAGATCAAGATCCCCTTCATTGGCCGCCCTGTTCCATTTATCGCGGTAACTGCGGTCGTCAGAGGCTTCCAGTGGGTCTCCGCCTGCCAGACTGGGCCGTCTCGCGCTTACCGCCTGATAAGGCCGATACTGCAGTGTGACAGGCACGTAACCGCTTCCGCCCGCCTTGCGGTCTTCCGGATCATACCCGCAGGAAATCGGAGACTCTATGAAGCACAGCGCCGCATCAGCCTCTTCCGGCGTATCCACCACCGTAAAATATTCTGCCGCCGCCCGTTTCCCGGCGGAAACCACCGTCCGGTCTCCCGTAGGCGTACTCATAAAGCTCATATGTGATTTGATAAACCTGTCCGGAATATAAACCCTGATACCCTCTTTCAGCGGAAGCACTTTGTTTTTATTTTTCAGCAGAGTCACCGATTTTAACTGGGACTGGTAACCCTTTTCCATAAAGTCCGGACAGCCCACCGTATGTAAGGATTCCTCCAGATTCAGATACGGATTTTCGAAAAGCCCTGTACGGAAGATATTCAAAAGCAGCCTGTAAGCGGATCGTCTGAACCGTGCCTCCGCCTCTTTTTCTCCGTATTTTTCACACAACATCCGATAGGCTTCCAACACAGGCGCCCCGTCGTTATTACCGCCGAACTGGTCCACGCCTGCCTCGATCGCCTTGCAGTGACGCTCCGCTTCCGTCAGCTTCTCCACGCCCCAGCATTTTCCGGCAAAGACCTCTTCTGTCTCTCCCATATCATGAGTGATGCCCCAGTCTGTGCAGACCACGCCCTCATAACCCAGTTCTTCCCGAAGCAGATCCTGAATCAGGTATTTATTGAAGGAGTTACCTACATTTTCCCCATATTTCTGATCCAGGTCATAAGAGATCGTGTAGTAGGGCATTACCGCGCTGGCCTTACCCGTCCTGCCGTCCAGTGAAAATGCCCCTTCTGTGAACGGTTTCAGATGCTCCTTGTCGTTCCCGCCCGGATAGACCGCATATTTCCCGTAAGCATAGTGGGCATCCCTGCCGCCCTCGCAGGTGCCGCCGCCCGGAAAATGTTTAACCATCGTGTTGACGCTGTCCTTACCCCAGCCCGTCTCGCTATCCTGCGTCGTCTGAAAACCGTCGCAGTAGGCCCTGGTCATATCAATCGTCATCTGCGTGTGTTCCCCGAAGGTATCTGCAAACCGCATCCATCTGGGCTCCGTCGCCAGATCGATCTGCGGAGAAAGCGCGGTGGTGATTCCCAGCGCACGGTATTCCGCCGAGGCAATCTCGCCAAATTCTTTTACCAGCGCAGGATCGAAGGACGCAGACAGGCCGATGCCGTTCGCCCATTTGGAAATCGCCTCCCCGGTCACACCCATGTATTCCGCCGTGGAACCTGCCCCGTGCCGCGGATCTGAACTGTTGTTGGCCGGAATACCGAATCCGGAATTCTCCGCCAGCGCCTGCAGTTTATTATTCCAGCGCACCGCTGTCTCCGTGCTCTCCAGTCCCATGATCAGCACATGCCGCACTTTGTCCTTCACGATAAATTCCTTCTGCTGATCCGTCAGCTCCCAGGGATCCACGCCGCTCTCCTCATAGCTCTTTCCACCGTAACTTCCGCCAAAAGCTGCCGCCCGCGGTCCTTTGGCCGGAATCAGCTGATGGGCGCTGTACAGCATCAGGCCCGCAATGTCGTCGATGGATATTCTCTCCGCCAGATCCTTCGCCCGTTCCTCATAAGGAAGCCGCCAGTCCTCGTAAGGCACCAGCTCACCGGTACCAAGGAAATCTTTAAACGCGCAGCCGTCCATCGTTAAAATCTTGACTTTGCTGTCTGCCGCAAGTCCCAGTGTCTGACCGCCTTCATTTTCAATCAGGACATAGCCGTCCTGTTCCTTTTTGGTCCATTTTTGACTCATCTGTTCATCACGCTCCTTTACTCTGTCACCTTTTTCTTATAGTAAACGAATTTTCTAATGCCGTTAACTATATAAAAAGTATAACATGCCTGTTTTTACCGTGTCAAAAAGGATTATAGCCGCGGATCAATCCATGAACCGGAATGCACTGTTAAGAAAGATTGAAAATATAGAAGTAATATATTTACAATTTCGTTAAATATGTGATATGATAAGCAAAAAGGATCGCGTCTATTAGTTGAGGGAGGAGTATCTACCATGGCAAGGACTATCGGGATTGGCTGTCAGAGCTATAAAGAATTGATCGAAAATAACGCATTCTATATAGATAAGACCCTTTTCATCAAGGAATGGTGGGAGAACTTCGACAGTGTGACGCTGATCACCCGGCCCAGACGTTTTGGTAAGACTCTTAATATGAGTATGGTGGAGCAGTTCTTCTCGATCGATTATGCCGGACGAAGTGATCTGTTTATGCAGATGAACATATGGCGTGAGGAAAAGTACCGTAAGCTGCAGGGCACATACCCGGTGATCTTCATGACCTTTGCCGATATCAAGGAAACAACCTTCTCCTCAGCCAAAAAAGCTGTCTGCCGTAATATAAAGAAATTATATAATAAATATGATTTTCTGCTCGATAGTGATCATCTGAATGAAGACGAAAAAAATATGTTCCGAAAAGTTTCCCCGGAGATGGAGGACTACATTGCCGCCGATTCCATAAGGGCCTTGTCCGATTATCTTGGTCGCTATTACGGAAGGAAACCGCTTATCCTTCTGGACGAATATGATACCCCCATGCAGGAAGCCTATGTCAATGGCTATTGGTATGAGATTGTCGCTTTTTTCAGAAGCCTGTTTAATGCCACCTTCAAAACCAATGCCTATTTCGAAAGAGCTATTCTTACCGGTATCACACGGGTCAGCAAGGAGAGTATTTTTTCCGATCTGAATAACCTGACCGTGATAACATCAACCTCAAATAAATATTCCGATTCTTTCGGTTTCACCCAGGAAGAGGTGACTGCTTCTTTATGTGAGTTTGGTTTAACAGATATGGAAGCGCGTGTCAAAGACTGGTATGACGGGTTTGCTTTTGGCCAAAAGACCGATATCTATAATCCATGGTCAATTCTGTATTTCCTCGACGAAAAAAGGCTCTCCGCCTACTGGGCCAACACCAGCAGCAACAGTCTGGTGGGAAAGCTGATCCGGGAAGGCAGCAAGGATGTCAAGATCATTATGGAGAATCTGCTGCAAGGCGGTACGCTCCATACCAAAATAGACGAGCAGATCATCTTCGACCAGCTTGATCACAATGAATACGCGATCTGGAGCCTGCTGCTTGCCAGCGGATATCTGAAAGTGGAGGCGCATACCTTCGATCCCGACACAGGCAGAGAAGAATATGCTCTCAAACTGACCAACAAAGAAGTACGCCTGATGTTCCAGAACATGATCGAGGGCTGGTTCAAAACTTATGTACCATCCTACAATGACTTTATCAAAGCCCTGCTGCTCCACGATAAGAAAGCCATGAACCACTACATGAACAAAGTCGCTCTTGCCACATTCAGCAATTTTGATACAGGCAATAAACCCTCCGAGGCTACGGAACCGGAACGGTTCTACCATGGTTTTGTCCTCGGCCTGATGGTGGAGCTGGCTGACCGCTACACCATTACTTCAAACCGTGAAAGCGGCTTCGGGCGCTATGATGTGGTGCTGAAACCCAGGAACGTTACGACGCATACCGCTTTCTCTTCCGCTTCACCCGGTAAAGCAGGCGCAACAGATACAGCAGGCACAGCACATACAGCAGACAAAACCGTAAGTGCCTCGGCACACAGCAACATCCACTTTGACGATGCCATTATCATGGAATTCAAAGTCCATGACCCGGAGGATGAGTCAACCCTGCAGGATACTGTAGACGCCGCCCTCCTGCAGATCGAGGAAAAGCGCTATGCCGCAGCTCTGGAAGCCGAGGGGCTTCCTTCGGAGCGTATTCGGAAATATGGATTTGCTTTTGAAGGGAAAAAGGTATTAATCGGCTGAGCATGATGTAAGTTTACTATACAGCTGATGCAAAAAGGAGGCTTAACCATATGGCAAGAACAGTAGCAATCGGCATCCAGGACTTTGAATCCATCATTACAAACTCATACTTTTATATAGATAAAACTGATTTCATTCGCCAATGGTGGGAGAATGGCGACAGCGTAACGCTGATCACCCGCCCCAGGCGCTTTGGCAAAACGCTTAACATGCGCATGGTAGAACAGTTCTTCTCAATCGACTACGCCGGGCGGGGAGATCTGTTTGAAAACCTCACCATATGGAAGAATCAGAAGTACCGAAATCTGCAGGGAACATATCCTGTCATCTTTATAAGTTTTGCTGATATTAAAGAGACCACATTTTCTTCCGCCAGAAAGTCCGTCTGTCGCAACATCAGGAAATTATATAATAACTATGACTTTCTCCTTGACAGTGATCTTCTGAATGAAGATGAGAAAGCCATGTTCCAAAAAGTTTCCCCGGAGATGGAGGACTACATTGCCGCCGATTCCATAAGGGCATTGTCTGATTATCTGGGACGCTATTATGGTAAAAAACCTCTCATCCTTCTGGACGAATATGATACCCCCATGCAGGAAGCCTATGTCAATGGCTACTGGCAGGAGATCATAGACTTTTTCAGAAGTCTGTTTAATGCTACCTTTAAAACAAACACATACTTTGACAGAGCTGTTCTTACCGGTATTACACGCGTCAGCAGGGAAAGCGTATTTTCAGATTTAAACAATCTTGAAGTAGTGACCACAACTTCCGATAAATACGCAGATTCCTTTGGCTTCACACAGGAAGAGGTAACAGCTGCTTTACTTGAATTTGACCTCTCTGACCAGGAAGAAAAAGTCAGAGACTGGTATAATGGCTTCACTTTCGGCTGTCGAAAAGATATCTACAACCCCTGGTCCATTATTAATTACCTGGACAAACGGCTTCTTACTACTTATTGGGCCAATACCAGCAGCAACAGCCTTGTGGGAAAACTGATTCGTGAAGGAAGTGCAGCCATGAAAATCACCATGGAAATCTTACTATCCGGCGGCACATTTCAAACACGAATTGATGAACAGATTGTCTTCAACCAGCTCGACAGCCGCGAGAATGCCGTCTGGAGCCTGCTGCTTGCAACCGGTTACCTGCGCGTAAAGCAATACATTCTTGATAAAAAAGGTCGTCCACAATACGAACTTGCACTCACAAATCAGGAAAGTATCATTCTCTTTGAAACTATGATCGATGAATGGTTCAAGGAGTCTACTCCTGCCTACAATACCTTTGTCAAGGCGCTGTTGCTCGGTGATGTGGAGGCCATGAATACCTATATGAATCGTATTACCTCCTCTACGTTCAGTTATTTTGATACCGGAAAAAATCCTTCTGCCGACAGAGAACCGGAACGCTTTTATCATGGATTCGTTCTTGGACTGATGGTGGATCTGGAAGACAGGTATCGAATTACGTCAAACCGGGAAAGCGGCTTCGGAAGATATGATGTGGTGCTGGAACCGCTGCGTGCTTCGGACGACGCAATCATCATAGAATTCAAAGTATGTAATACCTCTAAAAAACAGACTCTGGAAGAAACCGTCGCAGAGGCGCTGGAACAAATTGACAGAATGCGCTATGCCGCAGCTCTGGAAGCCGGCGGTATCTCATCGGAGCGTATTCGGAAATATGGATTTGCTTTTGAGGGGAAGAGGGTATTGATCGGATCTCAAAGCTGTCTGACTGATGCCACGTGATAAGAGCTGTCGTGTCATTGATCTGCCATGACACAACAGCCCTCTTGTTCAATCCTCAAAACAGCAGGATCAATCTTCCGACTCCTACAGTCTCTTAAGCAGTTCCTCTCTCTGCGCCTCATACCCCGGCTTGCCCAGCAGTGCGAACATGTTCTTCTTATAGCTCTCCACACCCGGCTGGTTGAACGGGTTCACGCCCAGAAGGTATCCGCTCACACCACATGCGAACTCGAAGAAATAGAACAGCTCGCCCAGATAGAACTCATTTACCTCGGGTACATTCACCATAAAGTTCGGAACCTGTCCATCTGTGTGCGCCAGAATCGTACCGTTCATCGCACTCTTGTTGACGAAGTCCACGTTCTTGCCTGCCAGATAGTTCAGTCCGTCCAGATCTACCGGCTCTTCACCGATGATGATCTCTTCTCTGCTTGTCTCAATGTTCAGAACCGTCTCGAACATCGTTCTTGCACCGTCCTGAATAAATTGTCCCATGGAGTGCAGATCCGTGGTCAGATCAACGCTCGCCGGGAAGATACCCTTTTGATCCTTGCCTTCAGACTCACCGTAAAGCTGTTTCCACCACTCGGATACGAAATGCGCACACGGCTCATAGTTTGCCAGAATCTCGATTCCCTTGCCTTTACGAAGCAGGATATTACGAAGCGCCGCATATTTTACAGCGTCATTCTCTTCAAAAGGAGCTTCCAGCGCCATCTTCCGGCCTTCTGCAGCGCCTTCCATCAGCTTGTCGATATCCGCGCCGGATACTGCGATCGGAAGCAGGCCGACAGCAGTCAATACGGAGAAACGTCCGCCCACATCATCCGGCACTACGAAGCTCTCATAGCCCTCTTCATTCGCCAGATTCTTAAGCGATCCTCTCGCCTTGTCGGTGGTCGCATAGATTCTCTTTGCTGCGCCTTCCTTGCCGTACTTCTTCTCTGCCATCTCCTTGAATACGCGGAATGCGATAGCAGGCTCCGTGGTCGTGCCGGACTTGGAGATCATATTGATCGAGAAATCCCTGTCGCCGATGACATCGATCAGATGCTTGATATAAGTAGAACTGATGGAATTACCAACGAAATAAATTTCCGGCGTCTTCCGGATCGACTTGTCTACTACATTATAAAAACTGTGACGAAGGAATTCGATAGCCGCTCTCGCACCCAGATAAGAACCGCCGATACCGATCACCACAAGCACCTCTGAATCGTTCTGAATCCTGGCCGCCGCCTGTTTGATCCTTGCAAATTCTTCCTTGTCATAATTCACCGGCAGATCGATCCAGCCCAGAAAATCATTTCCGGCTCCCGTCTTGCTCACAAGTACTTCCTTCGCATCCAGTGCCAGCTTCTTCATGGACTCCACTTCATTTTCCCCGATAAAGGAAGCTGCTCTGGAATAATCAAATGTAACTTTGCTCATCGTTTTTCTCCTTTTCCGGCAGGCGCTGCTGCCTTTACTTTGTCATTCTAAGTGTAGCACTGCAACTATCGTATTTCAAGATTTTTCCTTCTCACTTACCGCATTCTCAATCAGTCCCACGATCACCCCGATGGCGTCACGCTGGCTGCTCTTGCGCATCGCATCCACATAGGTTTTGCGGTTAAAGTATAACTCCTGCACCTTCTCCAGCAGCAGCTTGTTCGTCAGGTCGTCCTCGTCGATCACGATGCTGAATCCCTGCGATTCAAAAGATCTGGCGTTGAGCAGCTGGTCCCCCCTGCTGCTCGTGGAAGGCAGCGGAATGAGAATATTCGGCTTCTTCAATGACAGCAGTTCGCTGATGGCATTGGCCCCCGCCCGGGAGATCACCATATCCGCCATGGCAAAGAGATCCTTCATCTCGGACTTAATATACTCGAACTGCTTATAACCCGGTGTGGTGAGCAGCAGATTATCCATCTTCTCCTTACCGCACAGATGCACCACCTGAAAATCCGTAAGCAGCTCCGGCAGTACATCCCGCACCGCCTGGTTGATGGCCGCCGAACCCTGGCTGCCGCCCACCACCATGATCACCGGCTTCGACGAATCGAAACCGCAGAGCTTATAGGCCGCCTCCCTGCTCCCCGAAGAAAGCTCCTGCCTGATGGGGGAACCCGTCAGTATCGCCTTGCTCGGCGGCAGCTGCTGCAGCGTCTCCGGGAAATTGCAGCACACCTTCTTCGCCACCGGAATACAGAGCTTATTCGCCAGCCCCGGCGTCATGTCGGACTCATGTATGATACACGGAATCCCCAGAGAACCCGCCGCCCGCACCACAGGCACACTGACAAACCCCCCTTTGGAAAAGACCACGTCCGGATTGATCTCTTTCAGGTATTTCCGCGCTTCCCGCATTCCCTTGATCACGCGGAACGGATCGGAAAAATTCTTGGGATCAAAATACCGTCTGAATTTACCGGTCGCAATGCCGTAATAGGGAAGGTTAAAATCTTCCATTAACTTCTTCTCAATTCCATCGTAAGAACCCATATAGCAGATCTCATATCCAAGCTCGCGCAGTCTTGGGATCAGCGCCATATTAGGGGTCACATGCCCGGCAGTCCCGCCGCCGGTAAGTACGATCTTCTTACCCATATTGAAAGAAACCTCCTAATTATCCAGGATCTCCTGCAATGCGCATGCCAGCTGATCAGGACAGGACGTATTCTTGACCCCGCACTTGATGCCGCGCAGCCTGCTGATGGCGTCCTCGATCTTCATGCCCGCCACCAGACTGGATATGCCCTGCAGATTGCCGTTGCATCCTCCTGTAAATTTTACTGATTTGATAACGCTTCCTTCCACTTCCACATCGATCGCCTTGGAACAGACACCCTTCGGTTGATATACCATCGCTCTCTTCTCCTTTTCACTTTACACTTTGCATTTTTTATTTCTTAATTTAATCTTAAACTTTTATTATTCTACCACATTCTGACAGGTATTGCCAATATTCAACTTCTTATGCTTAAATTTGTCGATGCATTACGGCTTTCGGGAAGCAGGGATTCCTTTTATAATATAAAACAACAGGCAATCAACTTCCACAGCCAAATGACAGGAGAAACGATCTTGCGCGATAAAACGGCGCAGAAACGAGGGAAACATGCTCAACTTGATATTTCTACATAAAAATTACATCATTGCAATATTAGTATTGCTTTTTTTAAGTATCATATGCCAGATTACGCTTGGAGTGATATACCATAAGCTGATCTGGGAGACCGAACACATGTCCTCGACTGCCAATAAATCCCTGCAGCAGCTCAAACTCAAATTTTCCGGCTGCCGTAAGATCAATGAAAAGGTGTCCAATGTCCCCATTTTTGTGGACAGGTTTATCAGCCGCATTAAGATCGGCGGCCTGCCCCTCTCCCTGTTAAAGCATCTCTCCGGCCAGTTAATTCTCCTTTCGGTGCTGATCGCCGGCATCGGGGCATGTATGGGAATCGTGAATAATGAAAGTTTTATCAGTATCGCACCTTTTTATGCGATCAGCTTTCTCGGACTCTACTGTTACTTTGCCGTTTCCTCCCTGGTCGATATCCCCGGCAAGATTAAGATCCTGCATATCAATCTCGTGGATTATCTGGAAAATCATCTTGCCAGCCGTCTGGAGCAGGCCGAGCTGGACATGCAGCTGATCCAGCCGGAACAGCAAGAGGCGACCCGGACAAAAGGAACCGCTGCCGGCAGTCCCACGCCTGCCGGTACAGACTTAAATACAGGAAACAACACAGCTGTAAATGCAGGTCTGAATACAGATAACCATACAGACGCAATCTCCGACGTGGATGCACAGGAGACTTTTACTTTCTCGAAGGATGAAGCCGAGGAACTGGAACATTTACTGAAAGAACTTCTGTTATAATTCTCCCAACCCTTCTTACACAAAAATCCGGCGCGCTCTTTCGCCGGATTTTTGCTATATTTTGGTCTGTGCCGCGATTTACTCCCCATAGATCGTTATCGTCGGCCCGATATAATACTCTCCCGGATCATACTTGAAGATATCCGCATATCCGATTCTGTATTTCCACTCTCTTCCATAAGAAATCCCCGGATAACTCTGCTTCAACGGAAAGGCAGCCTCTTTCTCCTCATACGCCGCCCGCAGCTCCGGATACATATCCTCACCCTCCCTGATCAGATAATCCTTGGGCTGTTTAAAATATCCCGTGGCGTACTCCACATCCACAAAATATTCCCCGTCCCCAAGCGTCTTCGGCAAAAGCGACAAATCCTCCCCGATATCAATCACCATATACCGCTCCTCGTCTATACCCGGCGCAAAGGACGTGCAATAGATGGAAGCGCCTGCCGGAATCTCCGACTCTATATACTCCACCGCCTCCGTGTAGGTCAGATCATAGCGATAATCATTAAAAGCCGTCTCCACATTGCCTGCCACCATCAGCGCCAGTACCGCCGTGATCATACCTTTCCGGTAGAAACGGCGCTTTTCCAATACCGCCTCCGTCTCCATCAGGCCATAAACCATAAACAGATAGGCAAACGGCAGGATCAGTGACAGATTCCTCCCCAGCACGATCTGATATTTCGACAGGAAAAGGATCACGAAGACCGGCAGGATCAGAAACACGCCGATCTGACGCCAGTCCTTTCTGTGCGCCAGCTTCCAGATACCAAACAACAGCACTAAGCCTCACAGGACACCAAAGCTTGTCAGCCCGGAGGCCTCCAGAAAACCAAGGAA
>VSOD01000108.1:5650-10763 GCA_009774655.1 Lachnospiraceae bacterium | reverse complement strand
AGACGATGGACCTGGCGGCGAAATGGCGGAAAGTGGGGCAGACCGGAACGGATTCGACTACAATCATGCCTATAATGATGTGATCAGGTACTGGCAGGGTAACCTGTATCTGACGAAAGAAGACGGCATCTACTGTCTGCAGGGCGGTCAGGGAGAAGAGCAGCTTCTCTACGAAAGCGCCTATGACGATTACAGGAGCAGAGGGATGGAGATAGACGGTAACCATCTTTATTTCTGCGGACAGGCGCCGGCGGAAAAGGGGGATACGGTGACGGTCTGCCGGATGGATCTGGAGACGCATGAGGTAGTGGATGCGCTGGCGGGATTTGATCTGGAATATGAGGATGTTCTGATCACCAATATATCGGTCTATGAAGGAAACCTGTATGTGGCGCTGGGGGCAGCTTCGGAACGGCTTGGTTTTTCTTTAAATGAAAACGGGCAGGCGGTCAGTCAGCTGGATCAGCAGGCGGAGGACTTTCTTTACCGGGAATATAATGAGTATATGCGAACAGAGATCGAAAGGCTGAATGCCGAATTTGCTTCGGAGGAATACTGGGAACTGTGCGAGGTGCAGAACCAGCGGTATCAGGCAGTGATCGATGTGGCGTCCTGCAGGAAGCTGTTAGGCGGCAGACAGGTGGTAAGCCAGTACAAGGATGAATCCCTGCGCAGCATCTATCTGGAAAATGAGGACGGAACTTATGATTATCTATGTGATGCCATGAGTTCTCCGCCGCTTGTGACAGAGTCGGGGGTATATTATGACGATATCTCGGGTGATATCTGGTATGCGGATTTTGCGACAAAACAGACGGCCGTATTTTATGCGAGGAAGGACAGAGAGCCGGTGGAACTTTCTCTGATGACGTACGATGCGGATTACGTTTATCTGCTGCAGAATAAAAACATCGGTGACGACGGGGAAAACAATGAGGTGACGGAGACCTATATCGTGCGTGCTCCCAGAGATGGCGGCGAGGCGCAGAAAGTATATCGTTTCGAGGGGCAGGTGGATACATACGGAGCCGACGGCTGGTACAGGCACTGCGGCGTGTATGACGGACGGATGTATTTCGACAACCGGGAATCCTTCAGTCTGGATCCGGAAGCCAATGCCATGCAGGCAGTGAACAGTGGAGAACCCTGTGCAGATGCCGTGGCGATCGCAGACACGATTCGGGATTTTGCGGATGCTTATTTCGGGAATGATGCCGATACGCTCCGTGGACTTTTGACAGAGGACTTTGAAGGACGCGTGGAAATGTATGCCTATCCGGAGCAGGCAGATCAAATCTGGGAGAGTTATATCGGCGGGCGCGGTATGCCGGATGAAAATGTAGAGGTCGGCGTCACCTGCTATGTGTTCTATGAGTTCGGCGGCCACGCGGAAACCGGCGAGGCGCTGGCATATCTTTCGCTGCAGATGACGAAGACAGAAGAGGGCTTTCGGGTCAGATGGTACGGGATCGAACTGTAGTGCAGAGGTTTTATCTGCCGGTTACACAACAGTGCAGGATGCGGCGTCCTGCACTCAGGTGTCGCCATTTAATCTGGCATAGACAAAGGTATCTTTCCAGATAGCTTTTCCGTGCTCGTCTTTCCAGAAGTATACGTTCTTTCTGAAACAGGCTTCCTTCCGGAAGCCTAGTGTTTCCAGTAATTTCCAGGAACGCATGTTGCAGGGGTCACATTCCGCATAGATCCTGTGAACACCATTGGCAAACGCCTGCCGGATCAAGGCGCCGCAGCTTTCGGCAGCATATCCATGGCCCCAATAATGCCGGTTAAATACGAAGCCGATTTCCAGCGCTTCAAATTCCCGCTTACCCAGATATACATTTCCGATCATTTTATGGGAGTGTTTCAATGCAACGGCGATCATTTCATTTGTGCCGATCCGCCACTGGAGATTTTCTTTTGTTTCGTCAAAAGTCAGAGGCTTATAAGGTTCATATTCCACCACTTCCTGATCAGATAAGTATTCGTATAAATCCTGCAGATCTTCCTGTCTGTATCTTCTTAGAATCAATCTTTCTGTTTCGGCTAAGATCATTTTGCACTCCTTTCTGTTTGCTGTCTGCTCCTGCTGCCTTCGGGCTCATGGGTATCATTATAATTTATTTCCGGCTGATACACAATGGTATGTTCGCGTACAGTTTGCTGCCGAATGGGCTGTGAACTGTAACATGTTTGCGTAATCAATGGTTATATGCTAACATTTAGACAGACCAGTGTGAAAAGCAGACGGAGGTTGGTATAATGGGAATCTATCTGAATCCGGGCAACAGGGGTTTCTGGCAGTCGATCCGCTCCGAAATCTATGTGGATAAGACGGGACTGATCGCGAAGACGAACCAATATTTGAATACGGAACAGCAATATATCTGTGTCAGCAGGCCGAGACGTTTCGGCAAATCCATGGCGCTTAAGATGCTTGCGGCTTATTACAGCCGCGGTTGCGATTCCGGGGAATTATTTGCAGGTTATAAGATAGCGCAGGATAATACCTTTAAGGAATATTTGAACCAGTATGATGTGATATGTTTGAACATGCAGCAGTTTTTGATCGAGGCTGATCCGGGGAATGTAACGGAATATCTGGAGCAGGAGGTTCTCAGGGAACTGCGGAAGGAATATGCGGATATTTTGGAGCGGGAGGGCAGGGGGCTTGCTGCCGCGCTGCGGGATATTTTTGTAGAAACGGACCGTCAGTTTATCTTCCTGATCGACGAGTGGGACTGTGTAATGAGGGAAAGACAGGAGTGTGAGGATCAGCAGAAGCAATATCTTGATTTCCTGCGGAACCTGTTAAAGGATCAGCCTTATGTCGCGCTGGCGTATATGACGGGAATCCTGCCGGTAAAAAAATACGGGCAGCATTCGGCCTTGAATATGTTCTGGGAATACTCTATGACAGACCAGTTTGACTTTGAGGAATATACCGGCTTTACGGAAGCGGAAGTGAAGGAACTGTGCAGGCGTTATGAGATGGACTTTGCAAAAGTCAGCGACTGGTATGACGGGTACAGATTCCGCCGGTTCCGTCATATCTATAATCCAAGGTCTGTTGTGGCGGCAATGAAGAGCAGCGTTTTCTCAAATTACTGGACGGCCACGGAGACCTATGAAGCGCTGAAACTCTATATGGATATGGATTTTGACGGATTAAAGGCGGATATTGTGCAGATGCTCGGCGGGGAGCGGGTAAGGGTCAATACTCTCAGCTTTCAGAATGATATGCGCAATTTCAGGACGAAGGATGATGTGCTCACATTGCTGATTCATATCGGGTATCTTGGCTATGACGCCGAGACGAAAGAGGCGTTTATTCCGAATAAGGAGATCAGGGGAGAATTCGAGAATGCCATGAGCGTGAGTGGCTGGCCGGAGGTGATGCGTGTCCTGAAGGCATCGGCAAAGCTGTTGGAGGATACCCTGAACGGTGACGAAGAAAGCGTGGCCCGAGGTCTTGACCGGGCGCACTCGGAAGTGGCGTCCATCCTGACCTACAATGACGAAAATTCACTTGGCTGTGCGATTGGGCTTGCCTACTACAGTGCCAGGAAGGATTACAAGCTGATTCGGGAAATGCCTGCCGGGAAGGGCTTTGCGGATGTTGTTTTCCTGCCGCTGCCGCATACGGACAAACCGGCGTTGGTGGTGGAACTGAAATATGATAAATCGGCCGATACTGCGATCAGGCAGATCAAAGACCGGCAGTATACGCAGGCGTTTGACGGATATCGCGGAGAAATCCTGCTCGTGGGGATCAACTATAACAGCGGGGACAAAGATAAACCCCACAGCTGTGTGATAGAAAAAATTGAAAAACAATAGACAGAGCGCTGCATATCGGCTTGCCAAAAGTTATAAAGACTTCTATAATAGTATAAAAGGTTATAAAATGATATAAAACAAATTTGAGGTTATAAAAAGTTATAAAAATCATAAAAGCATAAACGAAGCAGACTGAGGAGCCGTGTCATGAATAATCCATTTACTCTGTCCTTTGGAAAGAAACCATTACAATATGTATCGCGAATTTCCCAGAACAGCGAGATTCTGGAAAATTTTACAGCGGCAGAGCCGTCTAATCAAATCTACATGATCACGGGGGTTCGAGGCTCGGGCAAGACTGTTATGATGGCCGGCATTGCCGGTGAACTTATGGAGAAAGAGGAGTGGGTTGTGGTAGAATTGAATCCCACAAGAGATCTTTTGCAGAGTCTGGCCGGTAAATTATACAGCCTGCCGGAAATGCATGCGCACTTTGTACAGGCGAGGATCGATCTTACAGTTTTGGGGCTGAATGTATCGTTGGAAAATGCGGTTCCCGTGACGGATATCGAGAGCGCGATCGCATTGATGCTGGATGAACTCCGGAAGAAACGTAAAAGACTGCTGATCACGGTAGACGAAGTTACAAATTGTGACTCTGTCAGGGTGTTTGCCAGTTCTTTTCAGATTTTTTTACGGCAGGAGTATCCGATTTTTCTGTTGATGACAGGATTGTATGATAATATCTATGACCTGCAGAATGCGGATGCACTGACATTCTTATACAGAGCGCCCAAGATGGTGCTGGAACCGCTGAACTATACTGCGATCAGGAAACGGTATATGGACATATTTGATCTGGACGTGGAAGCGGCCGGGAAAATGGCCGGGTTGACGAAAGGCTATCCGTTTGCATTTCAGGTATTGGGCTATCTGCGTTGGGAGAATAGAACGGTAAAGACTTTGGAAGAGATTCTGCCGGAATACGACCAGTATCTGGAAGAATATGTTTATGGAAAGATCTGGTCGGAACTTTCTGATCTGGACAGACAGGTTTTGATCAGAATGTCCACAGGCGGCGAGACGAAAGTCAAGAAGATCAGGGAAGGTATCGGGATGAAACCGGAGCAGTTTTCGGTGTACAGGGATCGTTTGAAAAGAAAGGGCGTTCTTGATACAAGTAAGTATGGAGAGGTATCTTTTGTTCTGCCCAGATTTGCGGAGTTTGTTTTAACGAGAATCCTCTGAATGAAAAATAAGACGAACCAGTATTTGAATACGGAACAGCAATATATCTGTGTCAGCAGGCCGAGACGTTTCGGCAAATCCATGG
>VSOD01000108.1:0-5640 GCA_009774655.1 Lachnospiraceae bacterium | reverse complement strand
CACTAATGTCATCGGATCTGCATATTTACCGTCTTATCTGCGCGAGACGTTTCGGCAAATCCATGGCGCTTAAGATGCCTGCCGCTGCCGCATACGGACAAGCCGGCGCTGGTGGTGGAACTGAAATACGATAAAACAGCCGATACTGCGATCAGGCAGATCAAAGACCGGCAGTACACGCAGGTGTTTGACGGATATCGCGGAGAAATCCTGCTCGTGGGGATCAATTATAACAGCGGGGACAAAGATAAACCCCACAGCTGTGTGATAGAAAGGATTGAAAAACAACAGGGAATCATTTAGAAGGAGGAAGCGACAGCTATGTGGCAGTTTACATTTCCGTTTTTCCTGATCGCACTTATGATCTTCGTGGGGATCATGGTGCGTGATGCCAGAACTTTATGGAGCGGGGGTTCCTTTTTCTGGCTGATGCTGTGGTCGGCGGTGACTTTATTCCTGTTTCTGTCCGAATATGCGGCGAGTCTGATGACAAATGACGTTATAATCGGCATCCTGCTCTTCCTGATCATTCTGGCGGTGGGCAGTATCGTGGCCTTTCCGGCGGTCCTGATCCTGGTGTTTTTTGTGGAAGGCATCAGAGTGATCAGACATGAGGGGGCCAAACCGTCGAATCTGCTGTCTCTTCTGTTTTCCTTTCTGCTGTATGGTTATCTGGCGATCTGGCCGTCGGTCGGCAACTTGAAGAAGAATACGCCCGGCACGATGTTCTATATGATCGTCAGCTTTGCAGCAGTCTATGTATTGTCGTTGATGGCCATCTATTGTCTGTCGGCCGTTCTCAATCTTATTCATTTGAAAAAAAGAAGAAACGCAGACTATATCGTGGTACTGGGGTGCGGGATCGCGGGAGAAAAGGTAACACCGTTGCTGGCGGCGCGGGTTGACAGGGGGATAGCGCTGCTGCAGCGCAACCCGAAAGCCGTGCTGATCATGTCCGGCGGGCAGGGACCGGGCGAAAAGATACCGGAAAGTGAAGCGATGGCGGATTACGCGATTGAACAGGGGGTGGACGCCGACAGGATCATCAAGGAGCAGAGATCCGTATCTACGCAGGAAAATCTGCAGTTTTCCCGGGAATTGATGGAAGGGGAGAAGCCAAAGATTATCCTGGTCACAACGGCCTACCATGTATTCCGCTCTCTGCTTCTGGCGCGGCGGCAGGGTATAAAGTGCGTTGGATTCGGCGCCAGGACGAAATGGTATTTTACGCTGAATGCCCTGCTCCGCGAGTTTATCGGCTATCTGCACCTGACACGCAAAGGACATGCGATTGTGATTGGCGTGGTGGCGGGATTTGCGGCACTGGCTGCCCTCTTTTGAGTTTGCGGAAGAGACGCTGGGAGCAGGTGAAAAAAGAAAAGGAGGAGCGTATGCGGAAAAACAAATATTACAGGATTGAAAAAGACAGCAGGGCCATGTTTCACAATCAGGTGGATTACTGTGTTGGAACAGGACGGATGGGCCTTGCGCTGCAGCAGGAATATCAGGAGCAGTTAAGGCTTGTCCAGAGCGAGATCGGGTTTCGGCATATTCGGGGCCATGGCCTTTTTTCGGACGATATGGCCATCTATCAGGAATATGAAGCGGAGGACGGCACGAAGCAGGCGGAGTATAATTTTACCTATCTTGATCTTGTGATGGACAGTTATCGGAAATGCGGACTGAAGCCTTTCCTGGAGCTGGGATTTATGCCGGATAAAATGGCATCCGGCGATCAGACCGTATTCTATTGGAAGGGGAATACCACGCCGCCGGCAAGTTATGCCGCCTGGTGTGATATGGCAGCGGCTACGCTGCGTCACCTTATGGAACGTTATGGAGAAGACGAAGTGGTGACCTGGCCGGTGGAAGTCTGGAATGAGCCGAATCTGCCGGGATTCTGGAAGGATGCCGACATGGATGAATATTTCAGACTGTTTGAGGAGACTTTCCGGGCTGTCAAGAAAGTGGATGCGCGTTTCCGGGTAGGCGGGCCGGCAGTCTGCGGTGTGCAGGATGCATTGTGGATCCGCAAATTTCTGGAGTTCTGCCGGGAGAGGAAGATCGCCCTGGATTTTGTCACCCGGCACCATTACACAACGGAGCTGCCGGAGGATGTAGGGCATTATGGCTATGCTGCGCTCTCGGATGCAGAGCAGGGGTTTGAGAACCTGCAGTCCTCCAGAGACATTATCGACAGCTTTCCGGAGTACAGGGGGATGGAGATTCATATTACGGAATTCAATACTTCTTACATACCCAACTGCCCGCTGCACGATACCAACCAGAATGCGGCCTATATTGCCCACCAGCTGTCCCGGTTGGGTGATATGAACGAATCCTATTCTTATTGGACGTTCGGGGATATTTTCGAAGAGCGGGGCGTTCCCTTTACGCCTTTTCACGGCGGCTTCGGTCTGGTGGCGAACGGCGGGATTCCCAAGCCTGCCTTCTGGGTGTTCAAATTTTACAAGGATCTGACTGGTACCTGTGTCCTGAAGGAAGAAGATCTGGTGGTGACAGAGGGAAGTGACGGCATCTACAGGGGGATCGCATGGAATACAGGACGGAAACGGACAGGCAGGGAACTGGAGATAACGACGTCCTTCCCGGCGGCAGGCGGACAGGACTATGTGCTGGTGACGAAGACGGTAGATGAAGAAACCTGCAATCCGCTGCGCATGTGGCATGATCTGGGGGAGCCTTCCTCACTGGATCAGAGACAAAAAGACCTGATTTTGGCGTGCGCGAAGCCGTTTGTGTCAAGCCGGAGATTGGAGGCGGCCGGGGAGGCAGTGCAGATTTCCCTGTCGCTCAAAGAGCATGGGGTGATTTATTTTGAACTGCAGCCGGTGAAAACAGCAGGCGACCGTGGTTATGATTACAATAGAGTGATGCAGTACGATCAGGACTGAGGTTTTTCCTGCGCCGTCCGGCGTGATCGTCTCGAAGGGCGGTAAGGATGGCAGGATAGAAAGGATGGAACAAACTAATGAACGAGCCAATGAATGAACCGATCATGACATTTCAGATATTTGTGGAGGATTCACAGATTTCGAGTATGGAAGGGCCTTATGGGGCAGTGACAATGATCCCTTTTACGGGCAGAGTGGAATCAGAACTTTTCACCGGCGAAATCCTTCCGGGCGCGGTGGATGTACAGGTGGAAAATCCTGCCGGCAGCAGGAACATGTGCGCTAAATATATGTTTCAAGGAAAAGACCGGGAAGGCAATGCCTGTCATCTCTTTGTAGAAAACAATGGTTACTTCTCAAAGGCAGACAGGCAGGCGGCGTTCTTCCATGCCTGTCCCGGATTTATGACGGACAGTCCCGTGCTGGGCGCCTTTCTGTGTCAGGCGAGATTTCGCTCCGAGGTCTGGCCCACAGGCAACGGGATTGAGATCCGCATTTATGATGTATTACAGTAGGACGTGATAAGTCCGGTGGTTTTGGCCTATGGCAGCACATTTCGTTTCAGGCTGCGATAGGCCATCACAATATAGACGGCATAGATCATGAAAAACAACGCCAGTGTTATGCAGATAATGTTAAGCGGCCGGTAAAATCCTTCCGTGACGCCCGGGTCCGTGGCATTGCACAGGCTCAGGAGAAAAGGGACGCTGACAAACAGAGGCGGAATGGCCGGCATCGCATAGTAGATCGTAAACTGCAGGCGCAGCGCTCTGTGCATTTCCTGCCGGTCCATGCCCAGTTTCTTAAGCAGCAGAAACTGCCGTCTGTACCGGTCCGTCTCGGAAAGCTGCTGGATGGTCAGGATCGTAGCCGCAGTCATGATGAGGACCAGGGCCAGATAATAAAGCGGAAGGACCAGCATTGCCGTCGAACTTGCATACTCTGCCTGCACCTGCGGCGCGGTATAGAGCGTAATATGACGATAGGGCTCACGGTCATCCCGGATCCGACACAGTGCGGCATATTGCTCTTCGCTGACAGGCTCTTTCGTCATGGCAGCGTACAGATTGTGGCTGACAGGACGGGAGAGGACGGCTTCATCCGGCAGGATGAGGATAAAGTCCGTCCCGTTGACATTCCAGAGCCGCTGATTGAGAGTCTCCGTATGGATACTGCCCGGCTGCAGTGTCGCTCCGTCAACGGTGACCGGCTGTGCGCAGGCCGTGACGGCGCTCTTTTGCCAGGGCACGCAGTGGATCAGATATTCGCCGGGCTTCAGGGTAACGTCAGGGTATCCCAGCATGGAGCGCAGGGCGGCGTAGTCGCTGAACTTCATCCATGTGTCATAAGGATAGCAGGGATAATAGTCCGTATTTTCATTAAGATAATCCGTGATACGGGCATCCGTTCCCTGATAGATACTGTACGAATGCGCGGCAGTGACGGGAATGGAAGACTCTATATATGCGATCAGGTCACTGCCGTCCTGCTCCGGGGTCTCCGTGCCGATGAAAATATCGAAACAGGTTTCGGCAGTCTGGCGGCTCTCAAAGATGGCACCGAAGACCAGGCCGGTACCCTGCGAGATCAGCACGGCGGTGAACAGCAGCGCGATCGTGGCCATCACGATTCCCATGGTATTTAATTTGGCGGACAGCGTGCGGAAGATGAGCAGCGTCTGTCCCTGATACTTGCGTCCGGGCCGCCGGTCAAACCAGGCCGGGACGCCGGAGGAGAAGCTTAAGAAGAAGCCGTACAGGAACACGATGATACAGGCGGCTCCCAGAATGCCGGTGGGCAGGCTCCTTGTCAGGAGCAGGAGCGTTCCGGCTACACCGAAAACGATGGAGGCGGAGAAGATCTTCTTCCGCCGGCCGCTCTTCGCAAGGGCGGCATTTTCATTGAGCCGGTCGAAATAGATCAGGTCGTATATTTTCATGGAACGGATCCGCCTGCGGCTTCTAAGCTGTGCAGACAGATAGATCAGTACGAAGTAAAAAAGCGTCAGCGCTACGGCCCTGAACGAAAAGGTAAAGACAAAGGTGTAGGGGACGCCGAACAATGCCAGGAGGATGGCCCGCAGCGCCTGAAAGACCAGGTTGCCAAGCAGGATGCCGAACAGCAGCGCAAATGCGCCAACGATCAGATTTTCCAGAAAGAAAAGCCGCGCTACCTGTCTGTTTTCCAGTCCGATCAGGATATAGGTCCCGAATTCCCGGCTGCGTTTCGTGAACATGAAACCCGTGGTGTATTGGACCAGCCAGCCCATGATGCAGACGACCACGATGCTGGCGAGAACGATCGTTACGGGCAGCGATCTCATCAGCGTGGATAATTTCAGGATCTCCGGAGAGAAGATCAGGCCGTTGCAGGCATAGAGCAGGGCGGCCGTTATCGTGACCGTGACGAAGTACACCAGATAATCGCCGGTCTGGCGTTTTGCGTTGCGCAGGGAGAGTTTAGATAACGTCACTGATATCACCTCCTGTCAGGGCAAGCACATCCAGAATCTCATGATAGAATACGGAGCGTTCCCTGCCGCCGCGGATCAGTTCGTTGAAAAGCCGTCCGTCCTTGAGGAACAGGATGCGGGACGCATAGCTGGCGCTGTAGGCGTCGTGGGTGACCATGAGAATGGTAGCGTGCATGGCCCGGTTCATCTGCGTCATGATCTCCAGCAGATTTTTGGACGCCTTGGAATCCAGAGCGCCGGTGGGTTCGTCGG